>NZ_MEGQ01000021.1:0-65264 GCF_001725585.1 Thiomonas sp. SCN 64-16
CTCGGAAATGTGCCTGCTGCTCGAACAAATGGGCGTGCCGGTCGACGTGCATCACCACGAAGTGGCCAACGCCGGCCAGTGCGAAATCGGCACCAAATTCTCCACTTTGGTGGAGCGTGCCGACTGGACGCAGATCATGAAGTATGTGATCCAAAACGTCGCCCACGCCTACGGCAAGACCGCGACCTTCATGCCCAAGCCCATCGTCGGCGACAACGGTTCGGGCATGCATGTGCACCAGTCCATCTGGAAAGACGGCAAGAACCTGTTCGCGGGCAATGGCTACGCCGGTCTGAGCGACTTTGCGCTGTATTACATCGGCGGCATCATCAAACATGCCCGCGCGCTCAACGCCATCACCAACCCTGGCACCAATTCCTACAAGCGTCTGGTGCCCGGCTTCGAGGCCCCGGTGATGCTGGCTTACTCGGCGCGCAACCGTTCGGCTTCGATCCGCGTGCCGTTCGTGCAGAGCGACAAGGCCCGCCGCATCGAAGTGCGTTTCCCCGACCCGACCGCCAACCCTTATCTGGCCTTCTCCGCCATGATGATGGCCGGCCTGGACGGCGTGGAAAACAAGATCCACCCGGGCGAAGCCGCGAGCAAGAACCTCTACGACCTGCCGCCGGAAGAAGAGGCCAAGATCCCGACCGTGTGCTCCAGCCTCGACCAGGCACTGGACTATCTGGACAAGGATCGCGCCTTCCTGACCAAGGGCGGCGTGTTCAGCGACGACTTCATCAGCGCCTACATCGAGCTGAAGATGGAAGAGGTCACCCGCTTCCGCATGACCACGCACCCGGTCGAGTTCGATATGTACTACTCGCTGTAAGGTGGGAGGGTTTTCAAATGCGGCCTTCGGGCCGCTTTTTTTTGGCAATTCCGCCACGTCCTGTCGGCCGGGTGTGCGGCACGCGCGTTGCCAGACTTACACTGACCTCTGATTTTTTGAATGCGCGCCACCATGACCTTGTTTGCCAAATTGACTGCCCGATCAAGCGTTCGTTACGCCGCGTTTGCTTTGTTCGCGTCCCTGGCGAGCGCCTCTGCCGCTGTGGCGCAGACCGACCCGCAGCGCGTTTACCGCTGCCCGGACAACTCCTACACCAACGATCTTTCCGAGGTGAAGGCGAAGAACTGCAAACTGATCGATAACGCCAATGTGAGCATCCTCTCCAGTCCGGGCATGACGCCCAAGGTCATCGGATCGGGCAGCAAACCCAGCGCGCAAAATGCAGAGCCGAGCGGCAACCAGGCCGCGCGGGTCGCGCCCTCCACGCAAAAAGAGCGCGATCTCGAGGCGCGGCGCATTCTGGAGCAGGAGTTGCAGCAACAGCAGGCGCGGCTCGAGCAGCAACTCAAGGCCTACAACAATGGCCAGCCCGACTACCTGCCCAGCGAACGGCTGGTGGGCGGCGGGGTCAAGGGCGGCGAATACGCCCAGCGCGTGGCGCAGATGAAAGACCAGATCGCCATGACGCAGGCCAACATTGCCGCCTTGCAACGCGAGTTGCAAAAGTATCCGCAATGAACGTCGCAGCGGTCGGCCAGCCGGGCGCGACCGAGTATCCCGGCCTGGAGTGGCTGGCCTCGATGGCGGCCCTGGTGGATGCCGAAGGCGCGATTCAATACGCCAATCCGGCGCTGGAAAACGGGCTGGGCGTCTCTCGCCGTCTTTTGAACGGGCAAAACCTGAGCCACTGGATGGATTGCCCCGCCCTCTGGCAGGAGTCTTTGCTCCAGGTGCGCAGCAACGAATTCAGCAGCAAGCGCTTCGACTGCATGATGCGGCTGCGCGATTTGCGCGAGGCGGTGCAAGTGCAGCTGATCGTGGCGCGCACCGATCATCCTCAGGGCCTGCTGCTCACCGAGGTGGTGGAGATCAGCCAGCAGTCGCGTCTTGAGCGCGAGGAGCAGTGGCACAACCAGGCGCAAGCCAACAAAGAGCTGATCCGCAATCTGGCGCACGAGATCAAAAACCCGCTGGGCGGCCTACGCGGTGCAGCGCAGTTGCTGCACGCCGAGCTGCCGTCTGCGGAATTGCAGGAGTACACCCAGGTCATCATCGCCGAGGCCGACCGGCTGCAAACCCTGGTGGACCGCCTGCTGGCGCCGCATCGCAAGCCGCATGTGGTGGGCGACGTGAACATCCACGAAGTGTGTGAGCATGTGCGCACCCTGCTGCAGGCCGAGTTTCCGCACGGGCTGACCATCGAGCAGGACTACGACGCCAGCCTGCCCGAATTCCGCGGCGACAAGGAGCAGCTCATCCAGGCGGTGCTCAACATCGCCCACAACGCGGCGCAGGCCTTGCAACGGCGTATCGTGCAGGGCGATGCGCGCATCGTGTTCCGTACCCGCGTGGCACGGCAGATGACGGTGGCCCGTCAGCGCTATAAGCTGGCACTGGTCTTGCATATCGTGGACAACGGCCCCGGGGTGCCAGCGGAACTGAAAGATCGCATCTTTTTTCCGCTGATCTCGGGCCGAGAAGGAGGGAGTGGACTGGGGCTCACCCTGGCCCAGACCTTCGTCCAGCAACATCAGGGAACCATCGAATGCGACAGCCAGCCCGGCCACACAGAATTCCGCATCACCCTTCCGCTGCCTTGAAGGCAGGGCTTTCGTCGTAAGGGAGCGCGCGATGAAACCGATCTGGCTGGTTGACGACGACGCCTCGATCCGCTTCGTGCTGGAAAGGGCGCTGCAGAAGTCGGGCATGGAAGTGCGCAGTTTTTCCAATCCGCGCGACGTGCTCAGCGCCTTTGCCGAAGGCTGCCCGCAAGTGCTCATCAGCGACATCCGCATGCCGGGCGGCAACGGTATCGACTTGCTGCAACAAATCCGCCAATCGCATCCAGGCCTGCCCGTCATCATCATGACGGCCTACTCCGATCTCGATAGCGCGGTGGCCTCGCTGCAGGGCGGCGCGTTCGACTATCTGAGCAAGCCCTTCGATGTGGACAAAGCGGTCGAACTGATCCAGCGGGCCGTCGATGAAAGCCTGCGCGAAGAGCAGGCCGATGAAGCGCATAACGAAGCCCCAGAGCTGCTCGGTCAGGCCCCGGCCATGCAGGATGTGTTCCGCGCCATCGGCCGCCTGGCGCATTCGCAGGTGACCGTGCTGATCACGGGAGAGTCGGGTTCGGGCAAGGAGCTCGTCGCCCGCGCTCTGCACAAGCACAGCCCGCGCTCGGGCGGGCCGTTTGTCGCCATCAACACCGCGGCCATTCCGAAGGATCTGCTGGAAAGCGAGCTGTTCGGCCACGAGCGCGGCGCCTTCACCGGCGCGCAGACCCTGCGGCGCGGCCGCTTCGAGCAGGCTGAAGGCGGCACCTTGTTCCTCGACGAAATCGGCGACATGCCGCTTGAACTGCAGACCCGCCTGCTGCGCGTGCTATCCGATGGACACTATTACCGAGTGGGCGGGCACAGCGCGATCAAGTCGCATGTGCGGGTCATTGCCGCCACGCACCAGAACCTCGAACAACGTGTGGCCCAAGGCCAGTTCCGCGAGGATCTGTTTCACCGCCTCAACGTCATTCGCCTGCGCCTTCCGGCCCTGCGCGAGCGCAGCGAAGACATCGCTCCGCTGACCAAACATTTTCTGCAGCGCAGCGGCCAAGAGCTCGGCGTCGAGGCCAAGCGCATCTCCGCCGAGGCCCTGCGCGTGCTGCAGCAGTTCCCCTTTCCCGGCAATGTGCGGCAGTTGGAGAACCTGTGTCAGTGGCTGACCGTCATGGCGCCAGCGCAAACCATTCAGGTCAAAGACCTGCCAGACGATGTAAAAACGGAAGTTCGCTCTGAGCAAGCGCCGATGCCTGCTGTGGCGGCAACAGCGTCGGCCGATATCCCTTTTATTGCGGCTTCAAACCCCGATTCAACGGCGATTGAGCCGTCGAACGAGGACTGGGAGCACCGCGTCGAACAGGTGGCCCAGGGCTTGATCCGCAGGGGCGAGCCCGATGTCATGCACCATCTGACCCAGCGATTCGAACGCGCGGTGATCGCCGCCGCGCTGGCGCAAACCCACGGTCGGCGCATCGAAGCGGCGCAAAAACTCGGCATCGGCCGCAACACCATCACCCGAAAAATTCAGGAACTGGGGATGGAAGAATGAGCTGGGTCACACGACGGCTATCACCGGCGCGTGATCGCTGGGGCGCTCGTTCTTGCGCGGCGCCTTGTCGATGACGCAGCTCTGCAGCGAACCGCGCAAGCCCTCGCTCACCAGAATGTGGTCGATGCGCAGGCCCTGATTTTTGCGGAAGGCCAGATTGCGGTAATCCCACCAGCTCCAGCTCTTGGGCGGCTGGTCAAAGGCGCGGAAAGCGTCGATCAGACCGAGCCCGAGCAGTGCCTTGAAATGCGCGCGCTCTTCGGGCGTGCAGTGAATCTGCCCGGCCCAGGCGACCGGATCGAACACATCACGATCTTCCGGGGCAATGTTGAAGTCGCCCATCAGCGCCACTTTCGCATAACGCTGCAGTTCCGCAGCGACCCATGCCTGCAGCGCGTCGAGCCAGCGCATTTTGTAGGCGAACTTGTCGCTATCCGGCGCTTGCCCATTGGGAAAATAGGCGCCGATCACCCGCAGATCGCCAAACGTCGCGGCGATCACGCGGGCCTGCGCATCCTCGAAGCCGGGAATGCCGCGCTGCACCTCGGCCGCTTCGTGGCGACTGAGCAGGGCCACGCCGTTGTAGGTCGGCTGACCGAGGCACACGCTGTGATAACCCGCATCCAGCAGCTCGGCATGCGGAAACCGATCGTCGGTCAGCTTGGTTTCCTGCAGCGCCAGCACGTCGGGCGACTGGGCCTGCAGCCAGTCGAGCACCTGCGGCAGGCGCACGGAGAGGGAGTTCACATTCCAGGTGGCAATTTTCATGGTCGTCGCTTTTTCAAACGTCCTATTCTGCCTGCGACGCACCAGCGGAAAACTTGCATCTGGATACATTCGCTTTATTTGAGATGTTATAAAGTAACTCTTGTTTTGTCCTCAGAGATTTCCCATGAAAGCCCGATCCTTCCTGCTTTACCTCGCTCTTTTGTCGCCGCTCTCGCTGCTGTTCGCCAGCGGGGCGCAGGCGGCGCCGATTTCCATCGTGGCGGCAGAAAGTACCTATGGCGTCATTGCGCAGGCCATCGGCGGCGATGCGGTGAAGGTGGACAGCATCATCAGCAATCCGAACGTCGATCCGCACAGCTTCGAGGCGACGCCGGCCGTTGCGCGCAAGGTGGCGAAGGCGCAGATCGCCCTGCTCAACGGCATCGGCTATGACGAGTGGATGAGCAAAATGCTGGCGGCCAATCCCGCCCCGCAGCGGCAGGTGATCGTGGCCGCCGAACTCGACCCTGCGCTGATCATGGCGGACCGCAATCCGCATGTGTTCTACGATCCGCCGATTGCGCTCAAGGTGGCGGAAAAACTCACGCAACTGCTGCAGCGAGCCGATCCGGCGCATCGCCAAGTCTTTGCCGCGAATCTGCAGGGTTTCAAGGCGCAGTTGAGTCGGCTGAACGAGGCGCAGGCCGCGCTGAAAAAGCAATATCAGCAGCTCAAAGTCACGGCCACCGAGCCGGTTGTCGGCTATCTGCTGCGGCAACTGGGCTGGATTAGTCTGGGCGAGAAATTTCAATTCGACGTGATGAACGACACCGAGCCCTCTCCCGCCGAAGTGGCGCGCTACGAAGACCATCTGCGTCAGCACAAAGTGGCGCTGCTGTTCTACAACCGCCAGGTGACCGATCCGCTGACGGATCGCCTGCGCAGGGTCGCGCTGGATTCCGGGGTGCCCGTGGTGGGGGTGGATGAATTCGTGCCGCCCAAGACTGGCTATGTGCAGTGGCAACTGCAAACCCTCGCCGCGATCGAGCGTGCGCTGGGCAAATCGCATTGACCGTGTCGGCTCAACCTTCCGCGATGAACTCTCCGACCGAGTGGGCGGTGCAAGCACAGGGCCTGCGCTGCGCACTCGGGGGGCGCACCGTGCTCGAAGGGCTGGATCTGCACATCCGCCCCGGGCAGTTTGTCGGCGTGTTCGGCGCCAACGGTGCGGGCAAAACCACCTTGCTGCGCGCCTTGCTGGGTTTGCAGCCGCTGGAGTCGGGGCGCTTGCGTTTGCTGGGGCAGGAGGGCGTGTCCGCGCGGGCTCACATCGGCTATGTCTCACAGCGCGACCCGATTGGCGCCGACAGTTTTCTGCGGGTGCGCAGCTATGTCGCCGCGGCCTGGCAGGGCGAACGCTGGGGGCTGGGGCTCGGCGGTGCGCAGCAGCGTGCGCAGGCCGTCGATGCGGCGCTGAAGGCGATGGAAATGGAGCCGCTCGCCGAACGCGGCATGGACGCGCTCTCCGGCGGGCAGCGCCAGCGGGCGCGCATCGCCCAGGCGCTGGTCAACCCGGTGCGCATGTTGCTGCTGGATGAACCGCTCTCCAACCTCGACCCCCAGGCGCAGCAGCGCATTTTGCAAACGGCGCGCCGGTTGTGTACCGAGCAGGGCATGACGGTGTTGATGACCGCGCATGACATCAATCCGTTGCTGCCGCATATGGATCAGGTGCTCTACCTCGCGGGCGGCCGGGGGCGGCTGGGCACGGTGGATGAGGTGGTCAACGCACCGGCGCTGTCGGCGCTGTACGGTCTGCCGATGGCCGTGGCGCGCGAAGGCGGCTATCTGTTCATTCATCCCGCCGGTGGTTTCATGCCCGAAGAGGCCGCACATTGCGGGCACGATCACGGTCATGACGGCGAAGGAGAGGGCGCATGATCCTCGGTCTGGAATATGGCTTCATGCGGCATGCGTTGCTGGCGGGCAGCGCGATTGCGGTGTTGAGCGCTGCCGTGGGCTATTTCATCACCTTGCGGCGGCAGGCGTTTGCCGCGCATGCGCTGTCGCATGTCGGCTTCACCGGCGCGGCGGGGGCCATTCTGCTGGGCCTGAGCCCTTATCTCGGCCTTTTTGCTTTTACGCTGACCAGCGGCGTTGCCCTAGCGCTGACGGGCGGGCGCATCCGCCAGCGCGACATTGGCATCGGCATGGTGCTCATGTTCGCCCTGGGGCTGGGCGTGCTGTTTCTCAATCTCTACACCGCCAACGCGCAGTCGGCGATGAGCATTCTGTTCGGCAGCATTGTGGGCATTACCGCGGAGCAGGCGGGTTTGTCGTTGCTGGTGTGTGTGGCCGGTCTGGCGGGGCTGGCCGTGCTGTATCGCCCGCTGTGCTTCGCCAGTTTCAACCCCGAAGGCGCTCAGGCGCGCGGGGTGAATACCCGCCTGCTCGACCTGCTGTTCATCTTGCTGGTGGCGGCCACGGTGGCGATTGCCGTGCCGGTGATCGGAGCCTTGCTGATTTTCGCTTTGCTCATCGGCCCCGCGGCCACGGCGCAGACTGTCAGCCGCAGCATTGCGGGCGGTGTCGGTTTGTCGATGGCGCTCGGGCTGGCGGTGACCTGGGGCGGGCTGGCGGCGGCGTATTACATCGGTTATCCGGCCAGCACCTGGATTGCCTCGCTGAGCTTTGGCCTGTATTTGCTCGGCCATGCCTGGCGCGCTGGGCAGGGCAGCTCGGGCTGAGCCGAGCGCGCCCCGGCTGTGTCAGCCCAGATCGGCATCGAGCACCGCGCCGCGATGCGAACTGCAGACTAGCGCCGCGAACTTGGCCATCACACCGCGGGTGTAGCGTCTGGCGGGCGGCGTCCAGGCAGCGCGGCGGCGGGCGAGTTCTTCATCGCTGACGTGCAGGGTCAGGCTCAGGGAAGGCGCGTCGATGGTGATGCGGTCACCTTCCTGCACCAGGGCGATGGAGCCGCCCACCATGGCTTCGGGCGCGACGTGGCCGACGACCATGCCCCAGGTGCCGCCGGAGAACCGGCCGTCGGTGATAAGCCCAACCGACTCACCCAACCCCGCGCCCACCAGCGCCGATGTGGGCGCGAGCATCTCGGGCATGCCGGGGCCGCCCTTGGGCCCGAGGTAGCGCAGCACCATGATGTCGCCGGCCTTGATCTTGCCGACCAGAATGGCTTCGAGCGCGCTTTGCTCGTCGTCGAACACGCGCGCGGGGCCGGTCATGCTGGGCTTTTTCAGCCCGGTGATCTTGGCCACGCAGCCGTCTTCGGCCAGATTGCCCTTGAGAATGGCCAGGTGGCCGTGGGCGTACATCGGCTTGTCGATGGGGCGAATCACGTCTTGCTCCTCGTTGGGCTGGGCGGGAACGTCCTTGAGATTCTCGGCCACGGTCTTGCCGTTGATGGTGGTGCAGTCGCCATGCAGTACACCGGCTTCGAGCAGAATTTTCATCACTTGCGGAATGCCGCCAGCGCGGTGCAGATCGGTGGCGACATATCGGCCCGAGGGCTTCATGTCGCAGAGCACCGGGGTGCGCTTGCGAATCACCTCGAAGTCTTCAATGGCAAACGGCACTTCGGCGGCATGCGCAATGGCCAGCAGATGCAGCACCGCGTTGGTCGAGCCGCCCGTGGCCATGACCACGGCAGCGGCGTTTTCCAGCGCCTTGCGGGTGACGATGTCGCGCGGCTTCAGCCCGGCGCGCACCGCGGCGAGCAGCGCCTGGCCGGAATCGCGCGCGGACTGCACTTTTTCCTCATGCACATTCGCCATCGTGGACGAGTAAGGCAGCGACATGCCCATGGCCTCGATGGCGCTGGACATGGTGTTGGCGGTGTACATGCCGCCGCAGGAGCCGCTGGTGGGCACAGAGCATTGCTCGATGGCGTCGAAATCGGCATCGCTCATACGCCCGGCGGCGTGTTCGCCCACGGCCTCGAAGACCGAGACGATGTTCAGATCCTTGCCCTTGTAATGGCCCGGCAGAATGGTGCCGCCATAGACGAAAATGCCCGGCACATTGCAGCGCAGCATGCCGATCATGGCGCCGGGCATGTTTTTGTCGCAGCCGCCCACGGTGACCACGCCGTCCATCCACTGGCCCTGCACGCAGGTTTCCACGCAGTCGGCAATGACTTCGCGCGAGACCAGCGAGTACTTCATGCCCTCGGTGCCCATGGACATGCCGTCGGCAATGGTCGGCGTGCCGAACATCTGCGGATTGCCGCCAGCGGCGCGCACGCCCTCGATGGCGGCGTCGGCCAGGCGCTGCAGGCCGGAGTTGCACGGGGTGATAGTGGAGTGCGCGTTGGCAATGCCGATCATCGGATTGCTGAAGTCCGACTTCTGGTAGCCCATGGCATAGAACATGGAGCGATTGGGCGCGCGCGATGCGCCCACGGTGATGTTTTCGGAACGCAGTTTCTGGGGCATGGCAGGCAGTGGGAGCAGGTCGACAATAACGTCATTGTCGTGCGGCAAGCGGCGACGTGCACCGTCATGGAAGCGGCGCAGTAGTATCCAAAGGTAAATATTGGCTTGCCCGCGCGCCGCTTGAAAGGATTGCTCAAGGCAAGCCCGTACACTTCACGCCCATGCTAGTTCACCCCGACTTCAATCCCATCGCCCTGCAACTTGGCCCGATCAAGGTGCATTGGTACGGCATCATGTACCTGCTGGGCTTCATCACTTTTTGGCTGCTGGCGCAAAAGCGCCTCAAAGACCAGCCTTATGCGCGCCAAGGCTGGACCTCGCGCGATATCGAAGACTTGCTGTTCGCCGGTGTGTTGGGCGTGATTCTGGGGGGGCGCACCGGCTACGTGCTGTTCTATCAGCCGGACTATTACTTCTCTCATCCGGCGCAGATCGTCGCGGTGTGGGACGGCGGCATGTCCTTCCACGGCGGGCTGCTCGGCGTGATGGTGGCGGCTTACTGGTTTGCGCGCACCCGGCGCTACTCGTGGCTGCAGATCATGGACTTTGTCGCTCCGCTCATTCCGCCGGGCCTGGCGTTCGGGCGCATCGGCAACTTCATCAACGGCGAGTTGTGGGGACGGCCAGCGCCCGCTTGGTGGCCGGGCGCGATGATCTACCCCAAGTCCGGCAGCATGGTGCCGCGCTTTCCCTCCGAGCTCTACGAAATGTTCCTCGAAGGCATTGTGTTGTTCGTGGTGCTGTGGTGGCTGTCGCGCAAAGAGCGGCCGCGCGGTTTCATTGCCGGGTGCTTCGCGCTCGGCTATGGGCTGGCGCGTTTCACCGATGAATTTTTCCGCCAGCCCGATGCGTTTCTCGGCTATCTCTGGTTTCACCTCACCATGGGGCAGTTGCTGTCGATCCCGCTGATCATTCTGGGCAGCGGCATGATCTGGTGGTCGCTGCGGCGCAAAAACCGTCTGCTGGCGCTGGGGCAGTCGGCTTCTTGACATCGGTTTCAGCCTGGCGCCGACACGCTCTCGGGCGGGTCGATGTGCAGGCCGAGCGGCCTGGCGCGCCGCGCCAATTGCAGCACAGCGCGGTCGCGGCTCAACAGGTTTGCTGCATGCTGCGCCATGGCGAGGTCGAGAAACACTTGGTCGTCAGGATCGGCACACACCAAGCGGTGCTGCGCTGGCGGTGTGGCGCAGCACTGCCCCCAACGCGCAAAACAATCGGTCAACTTGAGGGCTGATGCCTGGGGCCCGAACCGCCTGGCCAGCGCCGGATAGTGCACCACGCGCAAGGCCTCGACCTGCATGGCGGCACAGTAAATCCAGCGCACGCGGCCGCGCTGTATGGCCTCGGCCCAAGGACGCACGCGCGGGTCGTCGAACAGCGCCCAGTCGAGCAGCACCTGGGTGTCGAGAACGCACAGGGCAGGGCGAAGCAAAGGGGAGGTCATGCGGGGGAGGTGTCTGCCGGAACCTGATTGAGCGTTGATCCCTGAACCCTACTGGGACAGGTGGGCAAGGTCACTGCGCTTTGGGGACGTCTGCGCGAGACGTCACGCGCACACACAGAATTTCCAAGCCCGAGGCACAAATTTATCGGTTCAGGAAATGCCGACCCAACCAAACCCGACAGACAAGCCCGATTGTAGGGCGATGAATCGTGGCGGGGAAGAATCAGAGCAATTTGCCCTCGGCGCCCAGGGCTTCGTCGAGCTGACGGGTGAGTTGGGCTACGGCCTGCGCATCTTCTTCAAACGCCAGCGACGCCTGCGCCGAAGCGCCCGCGGCCTTGTTCGCATTGCGCGACTCGATCAGGCTGTGCGCCAGATTGAGCGCGGCAAGCACGGCGATCCGCTCGCGGGCGCGCACCTTGCCCATATCGCGAATGGCGCACATCTCGGTGTCCACTTCGCGCACGGCGGCCAGCAGCGCGGCTTGCTCGTCGGCAGGGCAGGCCAGGGTGTAGATCTGGCCCATGATGTTCACATCCAGCGTGGTCGTGCTCATGCGTGTGGGTCGGGCTCGCCCGAAATGGAAGGGGTCTGATCCAGCCGTGCCAGCAATCGGTCGATGCGCTGGGTGGCGTCGTGCAGGCGCTGACGCATCTGGTCGCGCTCGGCTTCGAGCGATTGCACCCGCTCGGCCAGCAAGGCGTTGGTGCGCAGCAACTCGTTGTGACGCAGCAGCAGCCGCTCAACGCGCGATTGCAACTGAGCGATGGCGGGGGAGGGCTGTCGTTCGTCCATGCGAGGCATTCTAAAGTCGGCCACCCGAGAGTCGGCAAAACAACGCTGTCGCCCGGCTAACATGACGGTCGTTGGTGCTCGCGCGGTGGTTCACGCTGCGCAGTTAAACGGGAAACAGGAAGAGCCATGCCCCCGGCAGATGCTCCGGCCTGTGCTGCCCCCGCAACGGTCAGCGACCGAAGGCGCAAGCCTTCCGTTCGGACAAGCTCTCCACTGAATTTTCGGATTTGGGAAGGAGGTTCGGATCGCGTCGCCAGCCCGGATACCGGCCAACGACGAGAAGACGCGCAGCTTCGGGGCGAAGGGGCGCATCAAGGCCAGCCGGGTGCGCGCAGCGCAGCCCACGCGAAGGTTGAGATGCGCTCTGGGCTCTGTCGCGGCGCGCTTCAGCCGCGCCAGCCGTGCGGGGGAACACGGCAGCGCTCATTCATCCGGAAATTCAGTCATGTCTCAGCAGTTCCCTTCAAACGGCGTTGCTCCAGCCTCGTCTGGGCCTCGCGTGGTCCACTCATCTCAACCGATTTTCTTTCGCACCGCGCTGGCCGCGGCCATCAGTCTGGCCGGGCTGAACGCGCAGGCGCAGACCGCTCCGGCCGACGCCACCACGCTGCCGCCGGTGGTGGTGTCGGCCACGGGCTACCCGCAGCCGCTGGCCGATGCCTTGCCGGGCGTCAGCGTGATCACCCGCGAGCAGATCGAGCAAAGCGGTGCGCAAAACCTCACGACCTTGCTGCAGCAGGTGGCTGGCGTGCAGGTGACGAGCAACGGTGGCCCTGGGCAGTCGGGCAATGTGTATGTGCGCGGTTTTGGCGGGCCGGATGTGCTGGTGCTGCTCGACGGCGTGCCCATGAACGCACAAGACGCCACGGGCGTCGCGTATCTCAACAACTTCACCACCGATCAGATTCAGCGCATCGAGATCATCCGCGGCAATGTGTCGGCCATCTACGGCTCGGGCGCGATCGGCGGAGTGGTGCTGATCACCACACGCGCGGGCAGCAAAAAGCCGCAGGCCTCGATCTCGGTCACCGCGGGCAGCCGCAATACGGCCACCGTGTCGGCCAACGCCAGCGGGCAGGTCGGCAACACGGCCTTGCAGGCCGGGGTCAGCCGCTATACGACGCAGGGCGTCAGTGCAATCAACCCCGCCCAGCTCAGCAATGCCAACCCGAACAGCAACGGCTACGGCAACACGACAATGAACGGCTCGATCGTGCAGACCCTGGCGCCGGGGCAGTCGCTGGGCCTGCGCGCATTCAGCAGCAAGGGCCGTGCCAGCTACGACAGCTATGGCGCCTACGCCAGTCCGACCGATACCAATCTGAGCAGCACCTCGCAGGATCTGTATCAACTGTTCAGCGACAACCAATTGACCGCCGCTTGGAAGTCTCATCTGAGCGTCTCGCAGCAGAGCACCACCAACACGACCGAGAACTTCAGCGCCTACCCCTACAGCGGTACTTATCGCACCCGGGTTCAGCAACTGCTGTGGCGCAATGTGGTGCAACTCGGCAGCGGCTGGACGGCCACGGGTGGGCTGGAATGGCAGAGCCAGGCCATCAGTTCAATTACCGGTTCGATTCCCTCCAGGGATCGCCATGCCAAGGCGGCCTTCGTCGGACTGGACGGTAGCGTCAGCGGCAACGAGTTTCAATTGAATCTGCGCCATGACGCGATCGATGGCTACTCGGGCCAGAGCACCGGCTATTTCGGCTACGGGCGAGAACTGGGCAGCGGTTTCAAAGCGATTGCCAGCTATTCCACCGCTTTCAATGCGGCGCCGCTGGGCTATCTGTACGCGCCTTACTACGGCAACGCCAATCTGAAGGCGGAGAAGGCGCACTCTGTCGAGGCCGGTTTGCAGTGGTCGCAAGGGGCGAACGTGCTGCGGGCCACGCTGTTCCAGACCAAGGCGACCGACCAGTGGCAGTATGACTTCACGACCAGCACCTTCCAGAACATCGCCAGCAGCCGCACGCGGGGGTTGGAGTTGACCGGGCGCGGCGCGTGGAAGGGCTGGGCGTATGACGCCAACTTCACGCTGCAACAGCCCGTGAATACCAGTCTGCCCGGCGACCCGACGCTGCAGCGCCGCGCCCGCAGTCTGGCCAATGTCTCGGTCAACCACGAGTTCGCCTCAGTGCTTTATGGCGCTGCGGTGCATTACAGCGGCCCCCGTTGGGATAATGGTTCGGTCGGCCGGGTCACGCTAGGGAGCTACACCACGGTCGACCTCACCGCCAGCGGCGCGGTGTCGAAAGACTGGAGCTGGAATGCGCGGGTGCAGAACCTGTTCAACAAGAAGTATCAGACGGTTTACGGCTACAACCGCGAACCGCTGGGCGTGTTCGTCGGTCTGACCTGGCGGCCCGCGTTCTGAGAGGGCGTGAACAAATCCGCCATGCGCTTTGAACGCTCAGTAAGCCCCGGTGCACGCAGTTCGTCGCTGTGGCGTTGGGTCTTACCGCTGCTGCTCGCCGCGGTCGTCGCGGTGGCGCTGTCGGTGGGGGAGGGTGGCTGGAATGCGGACATCGTCTGGCAGTTACGCCTGCCGCGGGTGCTGGCCGGCATGGGGGTGGGCGCGTTGCTGGCGCAGGCGGGGCTGGCCATGCAGATTCTGCTGCGCAATCCGCTGGCCGATCCTTATGTGCTCGGGGCATCCGGCGGCGCCGGCTTGGGCGCCATCGTGGCGCTGCTGCTGGGCGCGGCCTTGTGGCTGGGCAGCGTGATCGGGGCGGGCGCGGCGCTGCTTGCGCTGCTGCTCATGGGGCGGCGCATCATGGCGAGCCGCGACGACGAAGCCTCGGCCCAGCTCATTCTGATTGGCGCCATGCTGGCCGCAATGGCCGGGGCGCTGTCCACCCTGCTGCTGACCCTGGTGCCCGATCAGCAATTGCGCGGGGCGATGTTCTGGCTGGTGGGCAATCTTTCGGGGGCCACGCATGGCCTGTGGCTGTGCGGGCTGGCTGTGTTGGGCGCCGTGTGGCTGCTGTGGCGTCAGCGCCGCTATGACCGGCTATTGCTCGGCAGCGAGGCCGCGTGGCTGCTCGGCGAGCCGGTGACGCGGGCGCGGTTGGAACTCGTACTCTTGGCCGCTTTGGCCACAGGCGCTTCGGTGGCGGTGGCCGGAGCGGTGGGATTTGTCGGGCTGGTCGTGCCGCAGGCCTTGCGGCTGGTCGGTCTGCAGCGCATGCGCGATCAGGCCTGGGCCGCCCCCCTGGCCGGGGCGGCTCTGGTCGTGGCCGCCGACACGCTGGCTCGCGGGGTCGTCATGCCCTATGAGCTGCCGGTCGGTGCGGTCACAGCACTCGTTGGCGCGCCGGTGTTCATTCTCATGCTGCGGCGGGCGCGATGAAGTCGGACGCCTGGCTGCAGGTCGATGCGCTCGATGTCGTGGCCGCAGCGCATCAGCCGGCCTTGGCCCGCAATCTGTCGTTTCGCCTGCAGCCGGGGCAGCGGCTGGGGCTGATTGGTCGCAATGGCGCGGGCAAGTCCACCTTGCTGCGTCAACTGGCCGGGCTACTTTCTTTGCATGGCGAGCGCGCCGCGGTTCGGCTGGCTGGGCAGCCCTTGTCTGAACTGGGCCCGGAGCGTCTGGCAGCGCTGCGCACCCTCATGCCAGCCCAGCCGCGCGACCGCTTCAACCTGTCGGCGCTCGCCCTGCTCGAACTCTCGCAGCCTGAACCTGACGGGCCCTCCGCCCATGAGGCACTGCGCCGGGTGGATGCCTGGGCGCTGCGAGATCGCCAGGTGCTCGACCTGTCCGCCGGTGAGCGGCAACGGGTGAGCCTGGCGCAGGCGCTGGTACAAGGCGCAACCCTGCTGCTGCTCGACGAGCCGGTGGCGTTTCAAGATCCTGGGCATCAGTCCCTCGTGGGCTCGTTGCTGTCCAACCTGAGCGACCGCGTGGTGGTGTTTTGTGCGCACGATGTGAACTGGGTCGCGCGTTGTGCCACCCATGTGCTGGGCCTCGGCTTGCAGCAGCAGGCGCAAGGCTGGTTCTTCGACACCTGCGAGGCTGCTCTGCAAGCCGAGCGGCTGCATCATCTGTACGACTGCCGCTGGACGCAGTTGCGCGACGCCAACGGACTCCGCGCCTGGGTGGCCCTGTAGCGCTCGATTCAGGGCTGCGGCTGCGGATCGCCGATACTTACGCCATGGCAACAACGATCTCGCCCCCGGATACCCCCAAACCCCCGCTCCCCAAGGCCAGCCGCTGGCGTGTGCTCAAGGCCAGGGTGAGCACGGCAACGCGGCTGCTGCTGAGCAAGCTGGGGCAAAACGGACCACAGTGGCTGATCGCCTTTCTGGCGCTGGCAACGGGCGTGGTGCAGATCAGCCCGCAATTCGTGCAGATGCGCCAAGCGGTGCTCAACATCCTGGCGCAGGGCGCTGACGGCATCTCCGGTTTGGCCGATCTGGCCGCGTTTCCGCATGTGCTCATCGGCATCGGGCTCATTCTCATGGTGCCGGGCTTGCTGCTGCGGGCGCGGGTGGCCTGGGTGCTCGGGGTGCTGCTCAGCGCCCTGTCGGCCGGGCTGGCATTGTGGGCCGCTCATGGTGGGATCAACGCCACCGTTGCGCTCTCGGGCCTGTTGCTGCTGGCGCTGCTGCTTTACACCAGCCGCTTTGCCCGCAGCAGCCTGGCCGCCAGCTCACTGTTTGCCCTACTGGGCGTGGGCAGCTTGCTGATCTACGGCACGCTGGGCAGCCTGTGGTTCGGCGCGGGATACACGCCGCCGATTCGCAGCCTGCCCACGGCGTTTTATTACACCATCGAGACCATGTCCACGGTCGGCTATGGCGACATCGTGCCGCACACTCTGCAGGCACGAATGTTCACCGTATCGCTGATCGTGGTGGGCATTTCGGTGTTTGCCACCACGCTGTCGGTCGTGATCGGGCCGCTGATCGGGGGCAGTCTCAAACGGACTCTGGAGGGAAAAATGCAACGCGAACAGCGCAAAAACCATTACGTCATCATCGGCGCGTCGAGCCTGGCTTATGCCATGTGGAAGGAGCTGAGCAGCCGGGGCGTGCCGGTCACCATCATCGCTCCCAGCGGCCACCCCTCGCCGTTTCCAGAAACCGCCGACGTCATCACTGCCGACGCCACGCGCAGCGAAACGCTCGAACTCGCCGGTGTGCCCAAGGCCAAGGCCGTGCTTACCCTGCGCGACGACGATGCCGAAAACGCCTTCGCCGTGCTCGCGGTGAAGGAATTGGCCCCGGGCGTGAAGACCATCGCCGGGGTCAACGACGTGCGGCACGTCAACAAAATCCGGCGGGTGCAACCCGACGTGCTGTTCGCCCCGCAGCTCCTCGGCAGTCAGTTGCTCGCTCGCGATCTGTTCGACGAGCCCATCGACAACAGCACCGTTCACAAACTGTTGTTTCCAGAGACTTGAGGCATGAACTGATCAAGCCATGAAAAACGCCCGCATTTGCGGGCGTTTTGTTGCAGGGCCGAGGCCGGATCACTCGGTAATCTTGGCTTTGGCGCGCAGTTCGTCCTGATACTTGGTGACTTCCTGGCGCTGCAGTTCGGCCTGGATTTGCGGCTTGAGTTGATCGAGCGTCGGGGCCTTGGCCGGGCGGGTGGCGTCGAGCTTGATCACATGCCAGCCGAACTGGCTCTGCACCGGCGTCTGGGTGTACTGGCCGGGCTTAAGGGCTTCAAGCGCCTTGGCGAACGGCGGCACATAGTTGTTGGGGGTGGACCAACCCAGATCGCCGCCATTGGCTGCGCTGCCGGTGTCCTTGGAGTATTTCTTCGCCAACTCGGAGAACTTGGCGCCCTTTTTCAGCTGGGCGATGATGTCCTGTGCTTCTTTTTCGCTCGGCACCAAGATGTGCTGCGCCTTGTATTCGGTGGAGCCGAAGCTCTTGACGAATTTGTCGTATTCGGCCTTGATCTGGGCATCGGTGATGGGATGCTTTTGCAGATAGGCGTTGAACAGCGCGCGGATGAGGATGTTCTGGCGCGCGATGCGAATCTCGTCTTGCACTGCGGTTTCTTTGTCCAGGCCGAGCTTGTCGGCTTCCTGCACCATCACTTCACGGCTGATCAGCTCGTTTTTCACCATCTCTTTGAGTTGGGGCGTGACGGCCTGGCCCTGTTGCTTGGCCATGCTGTTGGCGACGGAGTCGGCCAGGGACTGCGGAATGGGTTTGCCATTCACAGTGGCGATGTTCTGTGCCCAGACGGGGGCGGCAAACGCGCAGCTCAATGCGGCAACGGCCAGAATGCGGGAGAGTTTCAACATGAAGTCATCCAGAAGGGGAGGGAACAAACGACCAGGGCGCACGGTCAACTTTTCAGTGTGCGCTGACCTCGGGAGGGTCTCCGGGGGCCTGGCAATCGAGCACCAGCGCATGAATCTCATGGTGCATCATCGAAGCCAAGGCATCATACACGAGGCGGTGCCGCGCGAGACGCGAGGCGCCAGCGAACCGCGCGCTGACGATGCGCACGCGGAAATGGCTACCCAACGCATCGAATCCGCCATGCCCGGCGTGAGCGGCGGAGTCGTCGGTCACCTGCAGTGTTTCGGGCTTGAGCGCCTGCTGCAACAGGGTCTCGATGCGATCTCGGCGGGAAATCGGCCCGGACATCAAGCGTTCTCGTCCAGCTTCATATGCTTGGCCAGCAGCAGCGACTGCCCGAGCACGAACACCAGCGTCAGCGCTAGGCTGCCGAACAGCTTGAAGTCCACCCATAGGTTGGTGGAGAAGTTGTAGGCGATCACGATGTTGAGCACGCCCATCAGCGCGAAAAAAGCCACCCACGACCAGTTGACGCGGTTCCAGATCGGATCGGGGAGTTGCATCTGCTTGCCCATGAGGGCGCGCATCAGGTTCTTGCCCTGAAACAGCTGAGCCCCGGCGAGGATGAGGGCAAACAGCCAGTACAGCACGGTGGGCTTCCACTTGATGAAGGTGTCGTTGTGGAACAGCAAGGTCGCGCCGCCGAAGACGACGACTACGGCCAGACTCATCCACAGCATCGGCTCGACCTTGCGATGCTTGAACCAGACCCAGCCAATTTGCGCAAAGGTCGCGGCGATGGTCACCGCCGTGGCGGCGTAAATGCCCGCCACCTTGAACACGATGAAAAACAGGATGATGGGGAAGAAATCAAAAATCAGTTTAGGCATATGAAAAATAAAAAATAGATTTTTTGGGCCGCAGAAAGTTGCCTCAAAGATTGAATGGGCTGCTGGCGCCAGCGGAATAGCAATTGGTCGATGGTATCGGCTTACCGAAGGTACTCCTACCTGCGTCCCTACACCTGGCGGTGGCCGCCCCCATCATCTGGTTAGCGGGATTGTTGCCCGCGGTCCGGGTCATGAGGCGTTCTCCATGTCAGCCTGCACCGGTAGTTTGCGGGCGGATGCGGCGATCTCGGCCCCCGCCCCGGCAAAGCGGCTGTCTTGCTCAGCGATGAACATATGGCAGTTTCCAGTTCGAGGTAAAGCGGGATCAGAGATCGATCACATCGCCTTGTTTCGGGCGTTGTACCCGGGTGTTTTTGAGCAGCGCGGCAAACGCGTCCATGCTGTCCGGATCGCCGTGAACCAGGATGGTCTGCCCGGGTTTGAGTGCTTGCTGCCAGGCAAGTAGTTCGCGCTGATCGGCGTGCGCCGAGAAACCGTTGATGGTGTAGAGCCGCGCGTGGACCGGAATCTCTTCACCAAACAGCTTGACCTTCTTGGCGCCATCGATCAGCAGCCGCGCGAGGGTGCCGCGCGCGGCGTATCCGACAAACACCACACTGGACTCGTGCCGCCCCAGGTTGTGACGCAGGTGATGCCGCACGCGCCCGCCGGTGGCCATGCCCGAGCCGGCCATGATGACCGCGCCGCCCACCAGACGGTTGAGGGCGATGGAATCGGCGGCTTCGCGGGTGAAGCGCAGCCCCGGCAAGGAAAACGGGTCGCTGCCTGCGCGAAACAAAGCGTCAATGGCGTCGCCGTAGCACTCGGGGTGGTGGCGGAAGATTTCGGTGGCGGAAATCGCCATCGGGGAATCGAGAAAGACCGGCAAGGTGCGAGGCAGTTTGCCCGCCTCGATGCCTTCGCGCAGGTAAAAGAGAATCTCCTGCGCGCGCTCGAGTGCAAATGTCGGAATGACGACATTTCCCCCGCGCTTGAGGGTCTCGCTGATGGCCGCGAACAGTTCGGCGATCGAGGGCTCGATGGGTTTGTGCAAACGGTCGCCGTAGGTCGTCTCCATCACCACCGAGTCGGCGCGGGGCGGCAGTTGCGGGTCGCGCAGCACGGCGTGGCCGCCGTTGCCCAGGTCGCCAGAAAAAATCACCGAGCGGTGCGCCCCCGATGCGGTCTGTTCAATGCGGATGCTGGCTGAGCCCAGAATGTGTCCGGCATCGAAAAAGGTGGCGCTCAGGCCCGGTGCGAGTTCCAGCGTCTGCCCATAGACCGCGGTGCGGCCGAAAAACTCCAGGGCATTGAGCGCATCGAGCGTGGTGTAGAGCGGCTGTGCCTGGGCGTCGCCGCGACGGTGGGCGTGACGCATGTTGCGCTCGGCCTCCTCTTCCTGCAGATGGGCGGCGTCGAGCAGCACCACACGGGTGAGTTCACGCGTAGCCGCCGTGGTGATGATCTCGCCGCGAAACCCGCGCTTGACCAACAGCGGAATGCGGCCGCAGTGATCGAGGTGCGCATGGGTGAGCAGCAACAGGTCGATCGACTTGGGGTCGAAGCCGAAGTCCTCGGCGTTTTCCTCGTCGAGTTCATGGCTGCCCTGGAACATGCCGCAGTCGATGAGCACTCGCTTGCCCTGCGCATGCAGCAGATGGCAGGAGCCGGTGACATTGCGATCGGCGCCGTGGAAGGAGAGTTTCATGGTTATTGTCCTTGTGGTGACTCGGTTGCGGAGCCTTCCAGCGGCGAGCCGTTGCGGGCATGCCAGGTGCAAATGCCCTCCCAGGCCTCCCGCGCGTCTTCGGCAAACCAGAACAGCCGGGCATCTTCTTCGTCGATGCTGCCGGCTTCGAGCAGAAAGTCGACGTTGAACACGCCGCGCCAGTACGACTCGCCGATCAGCACGATGGGAATGGGGGCGGATTTGCGGGTCTGGATCAGCGTGAGTGCGCCGAACAGTTCATCGAGCGTGCCGAAGCCGCCCGGCAGCGCGACGATGGCTGCGGCGCGCTGCATGAAGTGCAGCTTGCGCAGCGCGAAGTAATGGAACTGAAAACACAGCCCCGGCGTCAGGTAGGGGTTGGGGTATTGCTCGCGCGGCAGGGAGATGTTCAAGCCCAGGGTTTCAGCCCCTGCCTCGAACGCGCCGCGATTGGCTGCCTCCATGCCGCCAGGGCCGCCGCCGGTCATCACCGCGAGCCCTGGAATCCGCGCTGCGCCGATCATCTGGCCGAGTTCGAAGCCGATTTGGTAATAGCGCGACAGCGCCATGCGGCGCTCGGCCAGACGCAGCGCCCGGGCGACGGCCGCGTCGTGCGGATGCTCGGCAGCCTGACGCCGGGCTTGTTCGAGCTCGCTTCGCGCCGTCTGCGGCTCGCGCAGCCGCGTGCTGCCGAAGACCACGATGGTGCGAGTGATGCCGTGCGCCTGCAACGCCTGCTCGGCTTTTTCATAGTCGAGCTGCAATCGCAGGCCGCGGTGCGCGTCGGTATGGAGAAAGGCCACATCGCGGTCGGCCTCGACATACGACGGATGCTCCATGATGGCGCGCAGCCGGGCCTGCGCCTGTGCCTCTTCCTCCACCGGTTTGGGACGTTCCCAAGGCAGCGGTTGGGTACGCTTGGTTCGATGGGGCGGTTGCGGGATGCGGGTTGAATCACTCATCGCTGGGCCACCTCGGCGCTGGGCTTGTCATCGGCCTGCTTGATGCGGCACACGAAGGCAGCATCTGTAGGGCGTTGCTCAGCCCCATCTCCTCGCGCACCTGTTTCATCGCCAGACACTTCAGGTCAAAACCGTCGGCATGGGCCAGGTCTTCACCGAGGATGCGACGCAACTGTGATGCTGCGCGGGGCAGAGCCGGTCGAAGCAGCCCCGCAAATCACTTCTTGTGCATCGGGCAGGTGCGAATGCCGAGCACCATGTAGAGCGGACAAATGCCCACCGCCCCCGCGACCAAAGGCACAACGCCAATCCAGCCCCAGAGTCCAATCACATGGGTCAGCGTCAGGGCGATAAGCACCAGACCCACTATCACGCGCAAAGCGCGATCCAAGGTTCCTTCATTGACTGACATGAGTGTGTTTCTCCAGTTGTGTTCAGTGATTACGCCAAACTGATCGGTTTTGACTCTAGCAGCATCCTGATACATCAGGGCTTATCGGAAATCCGTACGCTGTGCATGCATGCTGGAGCATGCTGCAGGGCATGACAGGTATTGCGCCCCGACTTTTTCATCACTCCCCGTTTTCCCATGACTGTAGACGACCTCAAAACCCAATTTCGCCAGCAATCCCAGGCCGCGCTTAGCCTGAACATCGCTTACATCGGGGTCGTCAACGGCCTCTTCAGCACCCTGCATCGCCTGGGCACGGCGTCTGCCGCCACCTTGGCCGATGCGGCCGGGCTCGATTTTGCCTATGTGCTGCGCTGGTGCGACGCCGCCTACGCCTTCGGTTATCTGGAGGCACAGGGCGACGTCTTCCGTCTTACGACGACAGGCGAAGCCATGCGCCCCGATGCGCCGGGCACGCTTATGCCGATGGCCGTGCAATCCGTGCTCTCGGCGCACATGGCCGAGCGCGCGGCGGGGTTGATGCGCACTGGGGAACGCCCAGGCGAGCAGGTTTTGGCCGAGCGCGACACCGTGTTGCCCTGGTTCGGGCCGATGCTAGAGGCGAATTTCGCCTCGATGTTCGAGCAAACGATTTGTCCGGCAGTACCCGCTTTCGCCGATGTGGACGCCCGTGGCGGTCTTGCCGTCGACCTGGGTTGCGGCAATGGCTGGTACTTGCGCGCACTGGCGCGGCGTTGTGGCAAGCTGCGGGGGTTGGGCATCGACGGTTTCCAGGAGAACATCGCCCAAGCCGAAGACATTGCCCGGCAGCAGGGCTTGGCCGACAGGCTGCGTTTCATCCAGGGTGACATCCACGCGCTCACGCTGGAAGAACCTGCCGACCTGATTGCGATGAACCGCGCCCTGCATCATGTATGGGAGAAAGACACCCACACGCTGTTCACCTGGCTGCGCGGCAATCTCAAGCCGGGCGGTTATGTGGTGATCTGGGAACCGGCCTGGCCGACAGACCGCACCGCCCTGCGCGAACCCAGCCGTAAGGGGCTGGCGTTCCAGAATCTCAGCGAACATGTGCAGGGCAACCATTTCCTGCGGCCAGACGAAATCCAGGCGGCTTTTGCCCAGGCGGGTCTGCAGTCGCAGGTGCACCTCTTCGCACAGGGCAACGAGGCCGTGGTCGTCGCACAGAGATGAAGCCGTGGCGAACCTGCGGCGTTGATCCTTTGCTCGCCGGCCCAGCCGCGAGGGCTCTTTAATTGAACCGTGGGCGCGGGCCGCGACCAATGCTCGCCTCGTCCGAGATGAGGACGTTGGCGCGGCGGTTTTGTGCGTCAGCCGGCACGCTGGCACGCCTGGCCTGTGCTGATCGGGCTGATGTGGGGGCGCTGATCCTGGAGTTTGCCCCGCACGACATCGACTGGCTGTTGCCGGTGATCCGCGGTATGGCATTCTCGGCGCCGCTTACCATGTTCACAAGTCGTATCACCCCGGCGCACTGGCTGCGGCGGCTTCGGTTGCTGCTGACCCCGGAAGAGACCGATCCGCGAGCAAGCTCGCCGCACTGCAGACCCCGCCCCTGAAGGACGCCATCGCTGCGCACCGATGGCGCAGGCCGATCCCCTGGCGCAAGAACTGAGGACACATTGATGCATCGACGTGATTTTCTGCGCGGCAGTGCGGCGAATTTCGCCGCGCTGGCGCCCTGGCCAATGGAATTCAAGCAAGAAAAGCGGCCGCCACCGGCGCCGGCGCGCGGCATCGCGCACTTCGGAGAGCCGCAGCAGTTCTCCTTCGACTGGCTGAAGGGGCTGGCGCAAGGGAAGTCGCTCACCGCTTACAGCCAACCGGTCGCGGCGCTGCCAGCTGCGGTGCAGAAGCTCTCCTGGGACCAGTGGCAGTCGATCCGCTACCGTCCTGAGCGCACGCTGTGGTGTGAGGACGATCTCTTCTTTCGCATCCGCTTCGATCACCTCGGCTACACCATGAAGCGCTCGGTGCGCATGTACGCCGTGGAGCGCAATACCGCGCGCCAGATCCTGTTCGATCCGACACTGTTCGACTACAGCCGCTCGGGACTGAAGCCGGGTGAGATTCCGAAGCAATTGGGCTTTTCCGGATTCAACGTGCTGTTTCACACCAACTGGGCGGACGACCGGGCGGTGTTCCAGGGCGCCTCCTACTTCCGCGCTGTCGACGCCAGCGGCCAGTACGGCATGTCACAGCGCGGACTGGCGATCGACACAGGCATGGCCCGGCCGGAGGAATTCCCCGACTTCGTCGCCTTCTACCTGCAGAAGCCCGCACCCGAATCGACGCTGCTCACCGTGTATGCCCTGCTCGACTCCCCGAGCGTCACCGGCGCTTATCGTTTCATCATCGATGTGGCGAGCACGCTGGTGATGGACGTGGACTTCACGCTCTACCCGCGCCGTCGGATCGAGCGGCTGGGCATCGCGCCGGGCACCAGCATGTATCTGGTTGGGGAAAACGACCACCGCGTCGCCGACGACTGGCGCCCGCAGATCCACGACTCGGACGGCCTGCAGATGCACACCGGCGTCGGAGAGTGGATCTGGCGGCCGCTCACCAACCCGGCGCATCTCCAGGTCAATTCCTACCTCGACGACAATCCGCGCGGTTTCGGCCTGATGCAGCGCGACCACAACTTCGCCGACTACCAGGACGACGGGGTCTGGTACGACCGTCGGCCGAGTTGCTGGGTCGCCCCGAAGGGCGCCTGGGGCAAGGGCGCGGTCATGCTGGTGGAAATCCCCACCATCGATGAGACGATGGACAACATCGTGGCGTTCTGGAATCCGGCCGAAGAAATCGTTCCCGGCCGCGACTACAGCTATGGCTACCGCTTGTACTGGTGCCGCGAGAATCCCTTCGCATCCCGACTCGGACACGTCCAAGCGACCCGCGACGGCATCGGCGGAATCGTCGGCCAGAAGCGCAGTGAGTTCTCCTGGCGCTTCGTGATCGACTTCGTCGGCGGCGATCTGCCGATGCTGGTCGCCAGCGACAAAGTCCGCGCCGTGGTCAGCACCTCGCACGGCCACATACAACTCGTGTCGGCCCGCCCGTTGCTGCCCCTCAAGGGCTGGCGCGCGATGTTCGACCTGGTGCCCGGTGAAGCCGTAGAGCCGATCAACCTCAGGCTGTTCCTGCAGCTCGACGGCCAGGCGCTCACCGAAACCTGGATCTACCAATACACGCCGCCGCCGCTCGTCGTGCAGCGCAGTTACGTCCAGACCTGAACATTGCGCTGCGGGGCCTGACGCGCAGCAGCTGGTCTGGGGGCGCTCAGGAATCCGGCTCCGGCGTCTCTTCCCCCAGTTGCGGAGCCGGCACCCAGAAAAAGCCCAAGGCATGGGCCAGGGTTCCCAGGCGCTCGCTGGAGGTCCAGCTAATCAGCCAGGGCGAACTGAGCAGCCCGAGCGTGATCGGCGAGAACCACAGGCCGACCACCGGGTCGAACCAGGCCAGCGCGGCGAAGGCCAGACCGAGCACGAGGTGCTCGCGCAGGTCGGCAAGGGTCGACAGCACCGGGATGCGGCGAGCCTCGCGCACCTGGGCCGACCAGCCGGAGGGAATTCCCAACGCCATTGCCAGCAAGCTCTTGGTCTGGGTCATCATGATCACCGGCGCCATCAGCATCGCCAGGGGAATATCGAGCGCCACGGATCGCACGATGCGCGCAGCGCCGCCGAAGCTGCGCCTGCGGGCGGCGGACGACAGCATCCAGGTCAGTCCCATCAGCTTGGGGCCGAACAGCAGCAGCAGCGTGAGCCACAGCACCCAGGAAGTCGAGATCCCCATCAGCGTGGCCTCGCGGGAAAAGATCACCTGCAAGGCGCTGGTCAGCAGCAGCAACAGCCAACCCGGCGAGGTCAGGTAGGCCGAGGCGCCGAGCAGCAGGTGCAGCCGACTGGCCCAGTGCAGCCCCGAGGTGCCGAGCAGCCGCAGGTGTTGAAGATTACCCTGCATCCAGCGCTTGTCGCGCTTGGCGTAGTCGATGATCGACGGCGGGAATTCCTCGTAACTGCCGTCGATCATCACCATGTGAACCGCCCAGCCGCGTCGGCGCAGCAGAGCCGACTCGAACATGTCGTGGCTCTGAATATGGCCGCCTAACGGATGCTTGCCCGGCAACTCGGGCAGGCCGCAGCTCTGCGCGAACGCGCGCGTGCGCACGATCGCGTTGTGGCCCCAGAAATTGGCTTCCGAGCCCGACCACCACAGCAGGCCCGCTGTGGCGATGGGGCCGTAGGCCTCGCTGGCGAACTGCATCCAGCGCTGGAACAGGGTGCGCGCGTTGGTGATCATCGGCACCGTCTGCAGCAACCCGATCGACGGCCGCTCCTCCATGATCGACGCCATGCCCACGATGGCGTCACCGCTCATCAGGCTGTCGGCGTCGAGCACCAGCATGCACTCGTAGGCGGCGCCGAACCGGCGCACCCAATCGGCGATGTTGCCCGGCTTGCGTGCGGTGTTGTGCTCGCGCCGGCGGTAGTACACCGCGATGGGGGCCTCGCGCGCCAACGCGAGCCACGCCGCCTGCTCGCGCTCGCCGTTGTCCTCGCTCGAGTCGCTCAGCACGAAAAAGTCGATCCAGGCGGCTCCCCCTGCCGCAGCGATGGAGCGCGCCATGGTGCGCACGCGGCCGAAGGTGGCGTCGACATCCTCGTTGTAGATCGGCATCAGTACCGCGACGCGATGGCGCAGCGGCTGCGCCGGGCTGGGCACCGGCGTGAAGCCCGGATGATCCCCGCTGATCAGCTTGTAGAAGCCGATGGCCGAATTCACGAAACCGAAGGAGATCCACCCGAACAGCGGCACGAACATCACCAGCAGCACGATGTCGAGCGCGTTGACCTGCTCGCGCGCGAGCACCATGCGCAGTTGCGTGGACGCCGCCAGCGCGAGCACGGCCGTCAGCGCGATGAGCAGCAGGCGCTTGATCAGCAGGCCGTGCGGCTGGGTCTTCACCTCGATCGCCGCCGGAGGCGGGCCGTCCAGGCGCTGGATAGGCATGTCGAGCGCGGCCTCGGGAGGCAGCATCGGGGGCGCGGGGTTTATCGCGTGATTAGCGGACATGGCGTATGCGTGCGCGGTGACTCAATCCTCGAGCGTGACCACGACGGTCTCACTGAGCGCCTGCGTCCCGCGGCGCAGGAACACGCGGAACTCCTTTTGCGCCAGCCCCGTCAGGCGCAGGTCCAGCACGACGCGCCAGGAGTTTTTGCGGCCGTACAGGCGATGGGCGCGCAGGCCCATGACCGCGGAAGCCGGCAGGTTGGTCAGCGCCTGCACGCCGCTGGCATCATCCAGCCCGGCCAGCACATCGCCGCGAAAGTCGAACACGTACTTGCGCGTGGACGGATCGGGCGGGGTGTCGGCCGGACCGGCCGGCCCGATCAACAGATTGCAGCAGTGCGCGTTGGCATCGGTGCTGGGATCGGCGGATGTCCACGTCAACCGGTACGCCACGTCGCGGCGCTGCCCGGCACGCGCCGGTTCGTCGGCAACCCAGAATGCGCCGATGTTGTCCACAGTCTCCGAGACCGACGCCATCTCGTAGAGCATCACGCTGCCCGTGCCCCAGTCGCCCTGGGGCTGCACCCACAGCGAAGGCCGCAGTTCGTAGAACAATTCGTCGTCCTCGTAGCTGGTGAAATCGCGATCGCGCTGCATGAGGCCGAAGCCGCCCGGGTGATCGGCGCGGAAGGCGTTCACGCGCGCCTGAGCCGGGTTGTGGAGCGGGCGCCAGATGCGCTCGCCGGCTCCGGTGCGGATGGCCAGGCCCCCGGAATCGTGCACCTGCGGGCGCCAATCGCCGATCGGATGGGAGTGGGGCATGCCGTCAGCGCGCGTCTGGTCGTAGAGGAACATGCTGGTCTGCGGGGCGATGCCCAGGCGCTGCACATCGCGTCGCAGGAAGAGTGCACAACGCACGTCCTGCACAACGTCCACGCCCTCGTGACGCCAGGTGTCGATGGCGTAGGCCCCGGCCAGCGAAGGGCCGTCGAGCAGGGCGTGGGTGATCACGTGGTCGTCCGACGGCTGTTCGATCCAGAAGTCGGTGAATACTGGGAACTCCTCCGGCCCCGGCAGGCCGGTGTCCACCGAGATGGCCCGTGCCGAGAGGCCGTAGCGGTTGGATGTCCCCGAGCAGCGAAAGTACGAGGCCCCGAGAAAAGCCATCCAGTCGGTGCGCGCGTCGGGCGCCAGCACGCGCCAGCCAGCCGGATCGGCGGTCTGTCCGCTGCCGAACAGCCCGTGCGTGTCGATCAGTCTCCTGGCCACGCCGTGGTCGACAACATGGATCGACACGGCCAGCGGCGCCACGCCACGGCGCGGCGGGAACAGGCGCACCGTGCCCGTCACCGCTTCGGCGGCGCCGTAGGCCAGGCGCACGAAGGCGTCGGAGTCCAATGCCGCGTGCGCCGACAGGCGCGGCGCCACGTAGGGACGGCCCGCGAGTCGGCGCGCGCGCTCGATCAGCAGATCCCAGGAAAACGGCCGCGGCGGGCCCCAGCGGCCGCCGCCTGCGGCGAAGGCCATGCCGGGTTGCAGCAGCCCGGCGGCCAGCGAAGCAAGCGCGCCGCCGGCCTGGCGGCGGGTGAACTTGGGAGCGGAGGGGGTCATGGTGCCGTGGGGGTCGAGGGCGCAATGGCTGGGTCACGGGCCGGAGTACCGGATTTCGGGCCTGACGCGCCCGGCGCCGCACGCCAGCCGATGATCGCCAGTTGTCCCGGACGCACCGGCCCGCCGAGGATCTGCGTGCGATGGCCGTCGCTGGGACCGGCGATGATGGACACGCTGCGCGCCGTGCCGTCGCGATCGAGCAGGCAGAGACTGCTGCGTTCGAGTTCGGGTTGCGTCGAGCAATGGGGGGCGAAGGCCAGCGCCGTGTTCGGCGCCAGCAGCACATGGTGGCGAACCGGCAGGGTCATTTTGAGCGTGGCCGCGGCGGCCGGCGGAATGCGCGGATCGGGCGCCAGCGCGAACTCGGCCTGGCGCACACCCGCCGGGTCGGTGGTGGTACGCAGCAAAGTGGCAGCGCGCTCTGCGCCATCGGTGCCGGAGATGACCACCTGTGCCGATTGGCCCGCGGGCAGCGACTCGATACCAGGGGGCAGCGGCACGATCACGCGCGCGGGGGCGTCCAGCGGCGCCAGTTCGAGCAGCGGCTGTCCGGCCTGAACCTGACTGCCCGGCGCCACTAGCGGCCGGACCACCACGCCGGCGATGGGAGCGCGCGGCAGCGTGGCCTGCAGATTGGCCATGTCGTCGTCGAGGCGGCGCTGGGCCGCAGCGAGCAACACACGATCCCGCCGCACCGCGAGTGCCGCGCTGCGCACCGCCGCGCGCGCGGTGTCCATCTCGTCCAGCGAGGGCACGCGGTGGGCCGACTCGCCCCACACCTTGTCGTACCGCGCGATCCGGGCGTCGGCCAGCCTGGACTCCACGAAGGCACGCGCCAGTTGGTCGCGCGCGGCGGCCAGCGCCAGGCGGTCGGCATCGATAGCCTGTGCAAAAGCGCTGGTATCCACCACGGCCAGCGCCTGGCCGGGCGCCACCGTGTCGCCCGGAGCCACCGGTACTGCGGTGATCAAGGCATCTCGCGGCGCGCGTACCGTAATTTCGCCGACCAGGTAGGCCCGGCCTTTGATGGACAGTTGCGGACGCAGGTCGCCGCGAATGATCGGCGCCATGTAGTACGGGGTCGTGTTGCCCTCGAGAAAACGCAGCAGCAAGCTGCCCGCCACCCCCAGCGCCAGCAGCAGCAGCGTGATGCTGATCCAGCGCCGCGCGCGACTGCGTGGGCGCGCGTCGAGCAGCACATCGACCTGCGAGGCGTCACTCGGCTCAGTCACGGCATGCTCCGACTGCCAACGGCATGTCTCCGACCGAGCTGCGCGTCGGCTCGCGCAGTCTGGCCTGGTTCCTGCGCAGACCGACGTCGGTCCACAGATCGATCGCCGCGCGCGCCAGCCGAGCCCGGGTGTCGATGCGCGCCTCGCGCACCGACAGTTGCGCGGTTTGCGCCACGTACAGCGTGGCGAAATCGCCGGTTCCCAGACGGTAGGCAGCGCGCGCATCGTCCGCGGTGCGCTCAGCGTCGCGCTCGAGCTCGGGCAGTGCGGCCTCGCGCGCCCGCACCTCGGCCAGCGCGGCGCGCAGGCCAGCCGCTTGCGCGTCGTCGCATGCCGCCGCGGCCGCGCCGTCGGCGTCGAGCCAAGGCACTTGAGCGCCGTCGGCGATCCACAATCCCAGTTGCCATGGCGCGACCGCCGCGCGCCGCGCCAGCGTCGCTTCGGCCGCGGCCAGGCGAGCGCGCGTGTCGGCAAGCGCGCTTGCATTGGTGCCGATCAGCGACGCCGCCAGTCCGCTGTCAACCCCCGAGACCAGCCCGGCCTCGTAGCGCCAGCGCGCGAAATCGGCATCGTCGTGGAACCGATCCTGGAACGCCTGGCGCAAGGCCAGATTCCATTGCAGGCGGCGCACCTCGACGTAAGCGCGCGCGATGCGCGCGGCCTTGCGCTGGCGCGCGTCGGCCAGCCGCACGGCCTGCACTTCGGGGGAATCGGGCATCTGCTGCAGCATGCGGCCGACCCAGCGGGCGAGGCGGAAGCGCCACTGCTGCGAGCGCGCCTGCAGGTCGGCCAGGGCGCGGGCTTCGCGGACCAGCAGCGGGTCCACCGCCAGCCCGTGGTCGATCAGCCGAGCCAGCAAGGGGTCGCCGACCTCTGTCCACCACGGCACACTCGGAGCCGAGTCGGCGCTCACTGCGGCTTCGGATATCTGTGCACCGGCGGGGCTTTGCAGTGAGGCGCAACCGCCCAACGTGCACAGCACGAGTAACCCGATCCAAAGGGCTTGGAATGTTCTGAACAAGGGACGTCGGAATCTGAAACAGGAGGCAAAAATCGATGCCGTGATGGGGGAATGGTACGAAGTGTCGCGGTCTGCACCCGCGCCGACGACGCTTTCATGTGCCAACCGGAACGCGCTCACGGTAGGGCATGAGTGTACCTACCGCCGCGAGCACAAAGTCGCCTCTGGCGGAGTCGAACCAGACTTCGTCGGAGCCGCCGACCTGATTGAAAGCCCTCAGAATCTTGTCCGAAACGGGATCGAGCAGTAATGCAACTGCCTTGAAACCGGCGGCGACCGCGTTGTCGCTGCCACGCACCATCAGATTGCCGCGGGGGCTGCGCGCCAAGTCGTGCATTGCTGTCCGTCGGGCGCTGCGCGGGTCGATCACGGCGACGCACGCCAAGCCTAAGGCAAGGCCGGGCGCATCGCCATCAGCTTGCTGTGCAAACACACCAGCATGATGATCACGACCCACTGGAAGCGGGCGGCGCTCAGCTTGCTGGATATTTCAGGGCGTTTTTGCCGATTTTCTGTTCCACCGCCTGTTGCAGATCCACACCGGTGTGATCGGCGATCTGCACGAGATAGATCAGCACGTCGGCGATTTCGTCGGCGAGGTGCTGTTGAATTTCAGGGTCTTGTCCGGCCTGCTGCGATTGCTCGGGCGTCATCCACTGGAAGATTTCCACCAGTTCGCCGGCCTCGACGATCATTGCCATCGCTAGGTTTTTCGGTGTTTGGTAGGGCGCCCAATTGCGGTCGGCGGAAAACTGTCGCAAGCGGGCTTGCAGGGCGGAAATGTCCAAGCGGTGTGCTCCTCTGACGCTAATCCATGATCGCCTGCAGCAGCTCGTTTTCGAGTGTGTTCTGAATCCGGGCGTCACCCAGACCGGGGCCGGAAACCAGAAACGTATCTTCCACCCGCTCGCCGAGGGTGGTGATCTTGGCCAGTTGCAGGTCGATGTGGTGTTTGGCCAGCACCTGCGCAATGCCGAACAGCAGCCCGGCCCGGTCGTGCGCGGTCACGTTGAGAATCCAGCGCTGCCCGCGCTCATCGGGGCGCAGACCGACGCGGGGGCTGACGGGGAAGTTGCGCACCCGCCGCGACAGTCGCCCATGATGCGGGGGCGGCAGTGGCGCGGCGCGGCCCAGTTCGGCGAGCAGCGAGGTTTCGATCACGCCGGTCATCGCCCGGTCGTGCACTTTGGTGTGGGGTGACACCACGACGAAGCTGTCGAGCGCCCAGCCGTTGTTGGCGGTGTGGATCTTGGCGTCGAGAATGTTGAAGTTCTGATGATCGAAGTAGCCGCAGATGCGCGCGAACAGATCGGGTTGGTCGGGCGCATACACCAGCACCTCCAGCCCCTCGCCTTCGGGGGCCAGTCGCGCGCTGATCACGGGCGATGGGCTGGCTACGCGGGCGTAGAGCTTGCGGGTATGCCAGGCAATGTCTTGCGGATCGTTGCGCAGGAAATAGCCCATGTCCAGCGTGTCCCAGAGCGGCTTTTGTGCGCCCTGGGGCAGGGCGTAAAGGTTGAGAATGCGCTGCGCCTCGCGCTGGCGCAGTTGCAGTTCGGCCTCGGGTTGCGGCGTCTGGCCGCCGAGTGCGCGTAAGGTGGCGCGGTAGAGGTTTTCGAGCAGCTTGCCTTTCCAGGCGTTCCACACTTTCGGGCTGGTACCGCGAATGTCGGCCACGGTCAGCAGGTATAGGGCGACGAGGTGACGCTCATCGCCCACGCGCCGGGCGAAGGCGGCGATGACCTCGGGGTCGCTCAAGTCTTCTTTCTGCGCCACGCGCGACATCTGCAGGTGCTCGCGCACGAGGAACACGGCCAGCTCGGTGTGTTCGGCGCTGATGCCGTGCGCCTTGCAGAACTTGCGGGTTTCGACGGCGCCCAGCTCGGAGTGATCGCCGCCGCGGCCCTTGGCGATGTCGTGGAACAGCGCCGCGAGGATGAGCACCCACGGCGGATCGAAGTGTGCCGCCAGCTCCGAGCACAGCGGATATTCGTGGGCATGTTCGGGCATAAAAAAACGCCGCACATTGCGCACGACCATCAGAATGTGCTGATCGACGGTATAGACGTGAAACAGGTCGTGCTGCATCTGCCCGACGATGCGGCGAAACGCCCACAGGTAGCGCCCGAGTACGCTGGTGCGGTTCATCAGCCGCAGGGCGTGAACGATGCCTTGCGGCGCCTGCAGGATGCGCACGAACTGCGCCCGGCTGCGCGGATCGTGGCGGAAGGCGCTGTCCATCCGGTGGCGCGCCAGGTAGATGGCGCGTAGTGCAGCGGGCGAAAGCCCCCGAGCGCCGGGCGCGCGCTGGAACACCGCAAAAATTTCCAGCAGCGTCCAAGGCTCTTGCTCGAAAAGCTGGAGATGGGCGGGCTCGATCATGCCGTCGCGCAGCACATAGCGCCCGTCTTCCACGTCCTTGAGCCCGACGACGGGCTGCGCCACGGCCACCGACTGCGGCCAGAGCCGCCCCTCGATATCGAGCAGCACGATCTGGTTGATCTGCTCGACGGCTTTCGCCGCCCAGTAGTAGCGCTGCATCAGACGTTCGCCAGCCCGCTTGGTCGGCGTGGGCGCAAAGCCGAGCACCTTGGCAACGGCCGATTGCTGGTCGAACACCAGACGGTCTTCGCGCCGTCCGGCCAGCACATGCAGGTGCGCGCGGATGCGTTTGATCACGGTCTCGTTGCGCTGAATCTGGCGCACGGTATTGACATGGATGATTCCATGCGCCGCCAATTCCTTCCAGCTGCGCCCCAGACCGCTGGCCTGCGCCACCCAGAGCACGACCTGCAGATCGCGCAGACCGCCGGGGCTTTCCTTGCAATTGGGCTCCAGCGCGTAGGGGGTGTCCTCGAATTTGAGATGGCGCTGCTGCTGCTCGCGCATCTTGGCCTGAAAGAACGCGCGTGCATCGAGGTGAGCGAAAAACGCGCGGTTCAGCGAATCAGCCAAGGCTCGGTTGCCGCACAAAAAGCGCGATTCCAGCAGGGCCGTCTGCACCGTGATGTCCTTGTCGGCTTCGTCGATGCAGGCCTCGATGGTGCGCACACTCGGGCCGATTTCCAGGCCGATATCCCAGCAGGCGGTGATGAAGCCTGAGGCGGCCGCATCGATGGCGGCGTTGCTGCCCTGGGTCTGCTCAAGCAGCAGAAGCAGATCGATGTCGGAGAACGGAAACAGCTCGCCGCGTCCGTAGCCGCCTACGGCGATCAGCGCCGCATCGGGCGGCATGCCGCTTGTCGTCCACAGGGTCTGCAGCGTCTGATCGGCAAGGCGGGTGAGTCCGTGCAGCAGCGGCGTGACCTGCTGCGGGTGCTGCCCGAAGTGGTCGAGCAGCGCGGCACGTCCCCGTTTCCAGCTCAGGCGAATGTCGCTCAGCGCAACCTCAGCCGGATGGGCGACGGCAGATGCGGTCATGGGCCTGACTTGCACGAAGTCACGATGACGGCCAGCGCTGCGCCGCTCAAGCGGCTAGGGCAGGCTGGCGAACGAAGGCGGGCGCGGGCTGGCAACCCGCCGAAGTGGTCAGCACTTCAAAGCCGGTGGGAGTGACCAGCACCGTGTGCTCCCACTGCGCAGACAGCGAACGGTCTTTGGTGACGATGGTCCAGCCATCGGCCATTTCGCGGATGTCGCGCCGTCCGGCGTTGATCATGGGCTCGATGGTGAAGGTCATGCCTTCGCGCAGCACTTCTCCCGTGCCCGCCTTGCCGTAGTGCAGCACTTGCGGGTCTTCGTGGAAGTTGCGGCCGATGCCATGGCCGCAGAATTCGCGCACGATGCTGTAGCCCGCGCTCTCGGCGAAGGTCTGGATGACGTGGCCGATGTCGCCCAGCCGCGCGCCGGGTTTGACCAGCGCGATGCCATGCCACATGGCCTCGAAGGTGATGTCCACCAGTCGCTGCACATGCTTGGGTACGGTGCCGATGCTGAACATGCGGCTGCTGTCGCCGTGAAATCCGTCCTTGATGACGGTGACGTCGATGTTGATCACATCGCCGCTCTTCAGCGGTTTGTCATTCGGAATGCCGTGGCAGATGACGTTGTTGACCGAGGTGCAGATCGACGCGGGGTAGGGCGTGTAGCCCGGCGGCGCGTAATTCAGCGGGGCCGGAATGGCCTGCTGCACCTGGGTGATGTAGTCATACGCCAGCTTGTCGATCGCCTTGGTGGTGACGCCAGGCTGCACATGCGGGGTTAGGTAATCGAGCAATTCGGAGGCCAGTCGCCCGGCCACGCGCATTTTCTCGATTTCTTCAGGGGTTTTGATGGTGATGCTCATGGCGCAATTATCACACTCCTGACATGTGTTCGTGAGCCGCCTGTGCGCGTCATGGCGATTTCTATAATCTGCCGCTGACCGCCATCCCCCACCCCGCCCAGCCCATTCAGGCTTCCCGCATGCACATCCTTTTCTTTGAAGGCGCCAGCGCCTTGTCCGCGTTTCGCCAGGACGCATTGCAGGCCCGCCTGCGCCAGACCGCGCCGGAGATCGCCGATCGCGTGCGCCGTATCCATGCCCGGTATGTGCATGCGGTGGCGCTCGACGCCGCCCCGACTCCCGCACTTCACGACAAACTCGAAGGCCTGCTGCGCTATGGCGGCCCCTACGCCGGTACCGCGCAGGGTCAGAGCCTGTATGTCATGCCGCGCCTGGGCACCCTTTCGCCCTGGGCTTCCAAGGCCACCGACATCGCTCGCTTGTGCGGCGCCGAAGTGCACCGGGTGGAACGCACGGTGCAATACCGCCTTGAGGCGGAGAGCGGGCTGCTGCGCGCCGCCAAACCGCTGACCGAGGCCGAACTGCTTCAGCTCGCCGCCCTGCTGCACGACCGCATGACCGAAACCGTGGCGCTGCAGCGCAGCGAGCTGGAGCGTCTTTTTTCCGAACTGCCCCCCCAGCCGCTGCAGCACGTGGACGTGCTCTCCGGCACGCTTGACGCCGGCCGCGCGGCGCTCGCGCGTGCCAATGTGGAGCAGGGACTGGCGCTGTCGGATGACGAGATCGACTATCTGCTCGACGCCTACCGCAAGCTCGGCCGCAACCCCACCGATGTCGAGCTGATGATGTTCGCCCAGGCCAACAGCGAACATTGCCGCCACAAAATTTTCAATGCCCGCTTCACCATCGACGGCGTCGATCAGCCGCACACCCTGTTCCAGATGATCCGCAACACCCACGCGGTGTCGCCGCAGGGCACGGTGGTGGCCTATGCCGACAATGCCTCGGTGATGGAAGGCGGCACGGTGCAGGCCTGGCAGCCCGATCCCGTCACGCACCGCTACGGCGCGCAAGAAGCACTCAAGCATGTGCTGATGAAGGTGGAAACGCACAATCACCCCACCGCCATTTCGCCGTTTCCCGGTGCGGCCACCGGAGCCGGCGGAGAGATTCGCGACGAGGGCGCTACCGGCCGTGGCTCGCGCCCCAAGGCGGGGCTCACCGGGTTTTCGGTCTCCAATCTGCGGCTGCCAGGCGCTGGCGAACCGTGGGAGGCGGCCACAGAAACAGTCGGCAAGCCCGGCCACACCGCCAGCCCGCTGCAGATCATGCTCGACGGGCCGCTGGGCGGGGCGGCGTTCAACAACGAGTTCGGCCGTCCCAATCTGGCCGGTTACTTCCGCGTGTTCGAACAGCCGGTGGACGGCAAGGTCTGGGGTTATCACAAGCCCATCATGCTGGCGGGCGGTCTGGGCTCCATCGATGCCCGCCTGACGCACAAAAAGGCATTTCCCGCAGGCACGCTGCTGGTGCAGCTTGGAGGGCCGGGCATGCGCATCGGCTTGGGCGGCGGCGCGGCGTCGAGTCTGGCCACCGGCAGCAACGCCACCCATCTCGATTTCGATTCGGTGCAGCGCGGCAACCCGGAAATTCAGCGCCGGGCGCAAGAAGTCATCAACGCCTGCTGCGCGCTGGGCGAGGCCAATCCCATTCTGTCGATTCACGATGTGGGCGCTGGCGGACTGTCCAACGCCTTTCCTGAGTTGGTGGAGGGCGCGGGCCGTGGCGCGGTGTTCCAGTTGCGCGATGTTCCACTTGAAGAGTCTGGCCTAAGTCCAAGAGAAATATGGAGTAACGAAAGCCAGGAGCGCTATGTTCTGGCCATTGCTCCAGAGCAGCAAGAGGCTTTCGCCGCGCTGTGCGCCCGCGAGCGCTGCCCCTTTGCGGTGGTGGGCGTCGCCACGCAAGAGCAAACTTTGATCGTGAATGACAGCCTGCACGCCGACCAGCCCGATCTGGCCCGTCCGGTCGATCTGCCGCTGGACGTGCTGCTGGGCAAGCCGCCGCGCGTGCATCGTCAGGCGCAGCGGCAGTTGCCGCAAGGCGAGGCGCTCGATCTGGCTGGGGTCGATCTGGCGCAGGCCTGCGAAGCGGTGCTGCGCCACCCCACGGTGGCGAGCAAGCGCTTTCTCATCACCATTGGCGACCGCACGGTAGGCGGCATGAGCCACCGCGATCCCATGGTCGGCCCCTGGCAGGTGCCGGTGGCCGACTGCGCCGTCACGCTCGCTGACTACGCCGGTTTTCGGGGCGAGGCGATGAGCGTGGCCGAGCGCGCGCCCGTTGCGGTGCTCAACCCCGCCGCGTCGGGTCGGCTGGCGGTGAGCGAGGCGGTGCTCAACCTGCTGGCCGCCCCGGTGCAACGTCTGGCCGACATCAAGCTGTCGTGCAACTGGATGGCCGCCTGCGGCCAGCCGGGGCAGGACGCCGCGCTGTACGACACCGTGCACGCCATCGGCATGGAACTCTGTCCCGCCTTGGGTATTTCGGTGCCGGTGGGCAAGGATTCGCTGTCCATGCATACGCGCTGGGAAGACGCGGGCCAAGCCAAGAGTGTGACTTCGCCGGTCTCGCTGGTGGTCTCCGCCTTCGCCACGCTGCCCGACGTGCGCGGCACGCTTACGCCGCAACTGCGCACCGATGCGCCGAGCAGCCTGATTCTGGTCGATCTGGGCCAGGGCAAAAAGCGTATGGGCGCAAGCATCCTGGCGCAGACGCTCGGGCAGATCGGCGACATCACCCCCGATCTCAACAGCCCGGACTTGCTGAAATCGTTTGCCGCGGCGCTGACTGAATTGCGCATCGCCGGCCTGGTCTGGGCCTATCACGACCGATCCGACGGCGGCCTGTGGGCGGCTGCCTGCGAAATGGCCTTCGCCGGGCATTGCGGCATCAGCCTGAATGTGGACGTGCTCACGCTCGAAGGCAACGAAGCCGACGACTGGGGCGATGCCAAAGACTGGGCCAAGCAGGTCGGCCCGCGCCGTCACATTCAAACCTTGCTCGCGCTGTTCAACGAAGAGCCCGGCGTGCTGCTGCAAGTGCCGGCAACGCAGCGCGACGCTGTGCTGCAGACCCTGCGGCAGCATGGCCTGTCGGCGCACAGCCACGCCATCGGCACGGTCAACGACGGCGACGTCATCGAGATCTGGCGCGACACGCAGCGCATCTACACCGCGCCGCGCACCCAATTGCAGCAAGTGTGGGACAGCGTGTCGTGGCGCATGGCGATGTTGCGCGACAACCCCGAGTGCGCCCAAGCCGAGCACGACGCGCTGGCCGACGCCGCCGATCCGGGGCTGCACCTGCACCTGACTTTCGACGCCCAGCAAGACATTGCCGCGCCTTTCATCGCCAGCGGGGCGCGGCCGCAGGTCGCCATCCTGCGCGAGCAGGGCGTCAACTCGCAGGTGGAAATGGCCTACGCCATGCACCGCGCAGGGTTCGACGCGGTGGACGTCCACATGAGCGACCTGATGGCAGGCCGCGCCCGGCTGGGCGATTTCCGCGGCTTTGTCGCCTGCGGCGGGTTCAGCTACGGCGACGTGCTGGGTGCGGGTGAAGGCTGGGCGCGCTCCATTCTGTTCAACCCCGAGCTCGCCGATCAATTCGCACGCTTTTTCGGCCGTACCGACACCTTCGCGCTGGGCGTGTGCAACGGCTGCCAGATGCTGGCCGCGCTCGCGCCCATGATCCCGGGCTCCCGCGCCTGGCCGCGCTTCACCCGCAATCGCTCGGAGCAGTTCGAGGCGCGGTTGTCGCTGGTGGAAGTCGCCGAGTCGCCGTCCCTCTTTTTTCAGGGCATGGCCGGCAGCCGCGCGCCCATAGCCGTGGCGCATGGCGAAGGCCGGGCCGATTTTTCGCAGCAGGGCGACGCCAAGCTGCTGCAGGTGGCCATGCGCTTTGTCGATCACCAGGGCTACCCCACGGAGCGCTATCCCTACAACCCCAACGGCAGCCCCGAGGGCATCACCGCCGTGACCACGCCGGATGGACGCTTTACCGCCCTGATGCCGCATCCCGAGCGGGTGTTCCGCAGCGTGCAGATGAGTTGGACCGCCGAAGACCAGGGCGAAGACAGCCCGTGGATGCGCATGTTCCGCAATGCGCGGGTGTGGTGTGAGTGAAGTGGCCCCCACGCTCCCGCTACGCGGTCGCTGCCCCCCGAGGGGGCGCACCCCGCCTTGGGGCGGCCCGGCGGCGAGGTGGGGCCCGGCGGCGAGGTGGGTGGCCCCCACGCCCCCGCTGCGCGGTCGCTGCCCCCCGAGGGGGCGCACCCCGCCTTGGGGCGGCCCGGCGGCGGAGTGGGGGGGCCCCACGCCCCCACTGCGCGGTCGCTGGCCCCCGAGGGGGCGCACCCCGCCTTGGGGCGGCCCGGCGGCGGGGTGGGCGCGTTGATCATGGCGGGAGGCCGAATCAGCCGTTACGGCGGCGTCGATACCCTGCGCGGCTTGGCCGTACTGTGGATGATGTCGTTTCATTTCAGTTTCGACCTGAACTGGTTCGGCTTCATCCACACCGACTTCTACACCAGCCCCTGGTGGCTCGATCAGCGTATTGCCATCGTCAGCCTGTTTGTTTTCACCGTCGGACTGACGCAGACCTTCACTGACGCGAGCGGCCGCCCGGCGCGGCATTTCTGGAAGCGCTGGGCGCAAATCGTGGGCGCTTCGCTACTGGTCACGGCGGGCAGCTACGCCGCGTTTCCGCACAGCTTCATCTACTTCGGCATTCTTCAGGGCATCGCGGCCATGTTGCTGCTGCACCGGCTGGTGTTCCGCCACTTCGGCGCCTGGGTGCTGCTGCTCGCCCCCATTGCCATTGCCGCGCCTCAACTTTGGGGGCACGCTTTTTTCAATCCGCCGTGGTGGAACTGGACCGGGCTGATCACGCAAAAACCCATCACCGAAGACTACGCGCCACTGCTGCCGTGGATTGGTGTGCTGTGGATCGGCGCCGGCGCGGGCTGGCTGCTGGCGAGGGTGCAATTCCGGCCCTTGCGCCATCTGCCCGAAATTCGTCCGCTGTCTTTCCTCGGGCGCTGGCCCCTGACCATTTACCTGCTGCATCAACCCGTTTTCGTCGGTCTAGTCTGGCTGGCTGCACATCTGCGGGGGTGATTCGTGGAAGAACTTGTCGACGCCTCCATCGACTATCTGCTGCATTACGGCGACAGCGATCACTGGTTTTTCATTCCGCAGGCGAAGGATGAAGAGGACGCGCTGCGCTACTTTTTCTGCATTGAAGGCTACGGCCAGAGCCGCCAGTTCGGCACCCTGCAGCGCGAGTTGTGCCTGCTCGTGCCGCTGCAGCAATATCTGCAGGATCGCGACGCCATCGAGCGCCGAGTCGAGCGTCTGCGACGGGACATTCGTGCACGCCGAGAAGCAGAAGAGGGGCTTTGAGGCGCCCGCGCAGCGATTCAGCCGAAACCGTGGCTCATCAGCGTCGCCAGCAAGGGGATGATGACCATCACATGCGATTGCGCCATCAGCCAGCGGCGCTCTTTTTTCACTTCTTCCACGGCGGGCTGCCACGCTGCCATTGCCCGAGCCTGAAGGCCCCAGCGCCCCAGTCGCTGCGTGGACGGCCACGACATCACCGCCATCAGCGCCAGCAAAACCACTTTGGCCCACAACAAGGGGTTGTGCAGCAGCCACTGCGGACCTTTGATGCCCCAGAACACCAGCGCCAGCCCGCTGGCCAGCACCGCGGCAAAGCTGCCCCAGACCCACACATCCAGCCTGCGAAGGCGAGCCAGCACCTGGGCATCGACGGCACCCACCCGGGTCAGGCTGGTTTTGGCGGTGAGAAAAACGGCCAGCCCCAGCATGGCGGAGAGATGAAGGTAAAGCAGCAGAGCATCGGTCAACATGGCGGGTCAGTCCGGTTTGAGATGGATCATCTCGGCTTTTCTGGTCTGCAGGGTGATGAAGTGCTGCAGCGGCGGGTGCAGGCAATCCGCCAGAGTCGAGGTATTGAGTCGCGCGTAAAACGCCTCTGCGGCGTCGCTCAGCAAGGGCCGCAGCAGGCACAACGGAGTGAGATTGCAATGGCCGCCGTCGGGGCGAAGGCATTCCACCAGGCCCTGACCGTCTTCCAGCCAGCGCACGACATTCCCAAGAAGTATTTCGGAAGCGTCTTTATCAAGACGAACGCCACCATTGGCGCCGCGTTGATTCTGCACGTAGCCACCGGCAGCAAGACGCTGGAGTACCTTGACAAGATGCTCACGCGAGATATCAAGAATCTTCGCTAATTCTTTGCTATTTAATGATTGATCTGGGTTTTCTGCCAGCACCATCAAGGCGCGCAGTCCAAAGTCAGTGAACTGGGTCAGTTTCAATTCGTGGCTTGCCTGTCTTATCGTGTGAAGCTATAGTGGAATTAAATAATCCACATAAGGGGTTGTCATGACGCATCCTACCGCGAGTCGAATCACAATGCCAGAAAGCCAGCAAAGCTTGTTCAGGCAAGTGCTGGATGCAACGCCAGCCGAGATTGCGCCTGAGGATCGCCGCAGCGTTCTGGCCGAACAGCTCCGCACACAGACGGGGCTCGACGAGCGCGCCCTCGATCGCTTGGTGCGTCGGTTTTATGCACATGCCCGGCTTGATCCAGATCTCGGTCCGATGTTTGAGGCGCATGTGACCGACTGGCAGGCGCATTACGCCCGGATGGTGGATTTCTGGGCCTCGGTCGGCCTGCTTGCTGGACGCTATCACCGCAATGCCTTGCAGGCGCATCGCCCCTTGCCTCTGCACCCTGCGCACTTCGCCCGCTGGCTGGATCTGTTCGACCAGACGCTGCAGGAAGAAGTCTCACCTGCGGCACGCGCGCACCTGATGACCATTGCGCAGCGCATAGCGGCAACTCTGAACAGCCGCCTGTGTTCGCGATAACGGCAATATCAGGGTTTACCCGTGCAATTTTTACATGCAGTGACAAAAGATACACGACCTATCTGCGCAGCTTGATCCATCGCAAGCGGCTGCATAAGTTCCTGCTTATTCTGCCAACCATACATGTGCGACATTCTGTCGCATCACTCTGAGGAGAAAAACCAATGCCTGACGAGATGTCTTACCTGCCGATGCCGGTTACAGACCCTGCGGGTCGAACGCATGCGCAATCGGACATGCCGCTGCCTGACATGCAATACGCCCGGCCAATGGGGGCATGGGTCATCGTAGCCGCGCTCTTCATCGTCGTCGTCGGCTTGTGGGCGATGGTTGCGGCCTATTTCTCCATCCATGCCTGAGGCACGTCATGTCAACTTCAACTCCCGACGCCTTTGAAGATCGGTTCCATCATGTCGCGCTGCGGCATGAGCGCATCTGGATTTTCATCGCCCTGTCCCTGATCGCCGTGCTGTTCATCGTGGCGGTCTGGTTCGTGGTGCACGACTACGGCCTGGTGGCCAAGACCTCGCAGTTCTACTCCAACCCCAACACACCGGCCGAAACGGCCAACTACCAGGGTTCCGGCGTGAAGCAAACCGGGCCGAACAGCTATGAGGTCTATGAAGTCGGCCGCGCCTGGAGTTGGACGCCGGGCACCGCCACGCCGCTGACCCTCCCGGTGGGCGCTCACGTCACGTTCAACGTCACCAGCGGCGATGTGATCCATGGCTTCGAAGTGCAGGGCACGAGCATCAACCTCACCGCCATTCCCGGCGTGGTGGGGCATGTCAGCTACACCTTCAACAAACCTGGCACGTTCTACATCATCTGCAATGAGTATTGCGGTGCCGGCCATCAGGCCATGATCGGCAGGATCATCATCACCGGAGCAAAACAATCATGAGCGCAACCCTGAGCAACAACGCCCCGCGCATTCTGGCGACGCCGACTGCCGGTGAGATTGCCGGTGAAAAAACCATGCTGCTGGCCTTCTGGGTCACGGGTTTTCTGGCACTCGCCGTGGGCATCGCCATTGGCGTGCTCCAGAGCAGCAACTATGCCGGAATCAATCTCTATCCTTATCTCCAGCCTTTCCTCAAGTCGTACTACCAAGGGCTGACCATGCACGGCGTGCTCAACGCCTATGTGTTCACCTTCTTCACCATTTCCGGCTGGCTGATGTACCTGCCGGCGCGTGAACTCAAACTCAAGCCCAATATGGGGCTGGCCTGGTTTACTTACGCGCTGATGCTCATCGGCACGTTGATGGCGGCTTACGGCATGTTCGACAACTCGTCGAGCGTGCTCTACACCATGTACGCGCCGCTCAAGGGCAGTGCCTGGTTTTACCTGGGCATCACGCTAGTCGTGGTGGCGAGCATTCTCCCGCTGTTCGTCGTGCTGGAGATGCGGGCTCGCTGGAAGCGCGCCAATCCCGGTCAGCTCACGCCGCTGGTCACCTATATGAGCGCCACCACGCTGCTGATGTGGCTGCTCGCCGCACTCGGCGCGGGCACCGAGGCCGTATTCCTGCTCGATCCCTGGTCGCTCGGGATGACGCAGACCATCGATCCGTTGCTGGCCCGCACCTTGTTCTGGTGGACCGGCCACCCCATCGTGTATTTCTGGCTGATGCCGGGCTACGTCTCCATCTATGCGTTGCTGCCACGGCAGGCAGGAGGGAAACTGATTTCGGACCCGCTGGCCCGTCTGGCCTTTTTGCTGCTGTTCGTGTTTTCCTTGCCGGTGGGCACCCACCATCAGTACACCGATCCGGGCATCTCCCCGGTGATTAAAGGGATCGTGACGGCGCTGACGCTGTCGGTTGCGATTCCCAGCCTGATCACCGCCTTCACCATCGCGCTCAGCCTGGAATACGGCGGTCGTCGTCGCGGCGGCAAAGGGCTGATGGGCTGGTGGACGGCCTTGCCCTGGAAAGACCCCTCGGTGGCCGCGCAGGTTCTGGCGCTGGTGAGTTTCATCTTCGGCGGAGCAGGGGGCATCGTCAACGCCAGTTGGCAGCTCGACAACGTGGTGCACAACACCCTGTGGATTCCGGCGCACTTTCACCTCACCGTGGGCACCATGACCACCCTTGTCTTCATGGGCGTAAGTTTCTGGCTGCTGCCGCACCTGACCGGCCGCAAACTCTACAGCTCGAAACTTGCCCTCTGGAGCGTGTGGCTGTGGTTCCTCGGCCTGATGACCTGGGGCTTCGCCGGACACTGGGCCGGCATGGACGGCGTGCCGCGTCGCGCCTGGGTCTCGTCCTTGCCGCATGATCAATACATGCAACTTTATGGCGCAGTGCATCCGGCGCTCATCATCGTGGGCATAGGCGGCGTCATTGCGGCCCTCGGTGCGGTTCTCTACTACATCGTGTTCTTCGGCACCTTGTTCGGCCAGAAAGATTCCAAGGCGATGGTCGAGATCCCTTTCACCGAGTACATCACCAGCAGCGAGGGTTCCTTACTGGCGCGCGTGGCCGAACCGCTGGGCCTTTGGACGCTGATCACCTTTGTCATCACTCTGGCGGTCTATATCCCCGTGTTCTGGCCCATGCTCACCCATCCGATCCACGCGCCGGGCTTCGTGCTCTGGTGATCGGATGAAGGGAGTCGGCATTGCATCCCCAGCCACCCCGCTGCAACCGCAGCGAGGCGGCTGGAGGGATTCGGCGCGGCGGGCGGCGCTGGTCTCCACCCTGCTGTTGGCTGCGGTCTGGGCCTGGTCACATTTCCAACAACACTCCGCGGCTCTCCATGGATCTCCGCTCAAACCCGTCCCGGCGCCTTCGCTGTCTGGATTCACGGACACCCAGGGCAGGGCGTTCTCCTGGACGCGTGAACGTGGCCGGGCGGTGCTGGTGTTTTTCGGCTACACGCACTGTCCCGATGTCTGCCCGCTCACCCTCGCCGCATTGGCGCAAAGCCTGGAACGACTCGGACCGCTGCGCAAACAGGTGCGCGTGGTGTTCGTCACCCTCGATCCAGCGCGCGACACGGCGCCAGTGCTGCGCGCCTATCTCGATGCCTTCCTGCCGGACACCATCGGCTTGCGAGCTGCGATGCCCGCGGTGCGCGTCTCTGCGCGGCAATGGGGCATTACCTGGCGGCGCGTCGATACGGCGGACGGCGCCTACTGGATCGATCACACCGCGGCGGTCACCCTGGTTGGACCAGACGGGCGGTTGGTCGCGCGATATGGCTACGGACAACTCACAGATCCCTCCTGGCTTGCAGACGACTTGCGCACCGTCCTGGAGCGCGGATGACAAGCACTTGGCCGCTCGCGGCATGGGCGGGATGGTTCGTATTGGCCGGCCTGGCGCTGGCGGGCTACAGCCTGGCCGCTTGGCGCGGGCGCTGGCCATGGTGGCGGGTGATGGTCTTTGCGGTCGGCTGCGCGCTGACGCTGCTTTGCACCTGGGGATTGAACAACCCGCTGGCCTCGATGACGGGCTACACCATCGCCTTGATGACCCTGGGCCAGATCGTGTCGCCGCTGCTCCTGATCGGATTTCCTCCGCAGGTACGCGCGCAGTGGCGCGCGCCAGGGCAGAGTTGGTGGAGCCTCTGGGTGCTCGACGCCTGGGTCGCGGCGGCCGTGTTCATCATTCTGACCCTGGGAGTGAATCTGCCCGGCGTGTTCAACACCGCGCTCGCCAACGCCTTCTTTTCCGGCCCGATCGGCCTGTTTCTGCTGCTCTCCGGGGTGATGTTCTGGGCGCAGTTGCTGCCGGGTTGCACCAGCATTGCCCATCGCTGGGTTGCGGGCATCTACGGCTGGCTGGGCAGTCTGCCGATGATGATCATCGCCGCAGTCTGGGTGTGGAGCGGCCATGTGCTCTACACCCCTTACCTCGACGTGCTGTGCCTGTGGAATCTCAGTCCGCTGGACGACCAACACTACGCCGGGCTGGTGATGTTCATTGCCGGATTGCCGCTGCAACTGCGCGCGGCATGGCTGCTCATCATGCCGGGCGAGGAGGAGTCAAGCTGATGCGCCCCTGTGCTGCAGCCCATCGCCGCCATCGGGCAATTCCCGATCGGCACATGCGGCCGAGCTGTCTATGCTCTCCCCGGTATTCCCCGTGGAGACCCGCACATGCCCGCGATTCCGACCATCAATATTGCCTCAGGCCAGCCGCCGTCCCTTGCGTCTGTACGCAGCGCCTGCCGCAAGATGAAACTTTGCATCGCCGCGTCCTACGCGGTTCTTGCCTATTTCATCGCCCGCAGCCTGATTGCGCTGGGTCAGTCGCACATGCGCAGCACGCCCGCTGCGCTGGGCGTCGGCAGCCTGCTGGCGATTGTCAAAGATCTTGGGATCATCGCGCTGCTCCTGGGCGCCGCCTACGCGTTGTATCGCTCGCTGACGATCTACCAAAGCCTGCGCTTGTGCGACGACAGCAAGATCTGCCGCGTGGTCTACGCCGTCTGCCGGGTCAATCCCGCGGCGGATCGCTACCGCATCGCGGTTTTGCGCAGTGGCAGGGGGTTCCTCACTGCAGAGATCGACGGATTTTTCAGACTCTGCCCGCCCGAACTCTGGACTCAGAGCTGGCCCCAGGATCTCAAAGCCAGAATCCAGTCGCCCGAGCCATTGGCCGTCATGGCAAAGCTCACGGCAGAGTAACGCAGCCCAGAGTAACGCAGCCCTTTCGCTGGCTGCAACCCGATCCCCGCGCCGCACCCACCCTGCACGCACTGCCCACAGTCGCGCGGGAGCGGTGTTACGCGCGCCGTTCATGCCCCCATCTTTGTCACAGGAGTTGCCGCAGCGCAACTCCACACTGTCCCTCATGCACACCCATTCAGGACTACTCATGAAACATCATTCAATTGGTCTGATTTTGATGACTTTTTTCCTCACCGCCAGCGCGCAGGCGCAAACGCCTGCGGGCAACGCCGCCGCTGGCAAGTATGAATCCTCCATGTGCGAAGGCTGCCATAACGCTGCACACGGCGGCTTCAAAACCGATTTCCCCGAGGTGTACCGCGCGCCCAAGCTCAACGGGCAAAGCGCCGCCTACATCGCGCAGTGCCTGGAGGATTACCGCAGCGGCGCGCGCCGCAACCCGACGATGAAAGCCGTGGCCGACATCCTGACTCCGCAGCAGATCGCCAACCTGTCGGCGTATTACGCCGTTCCCAAAAATCAAAGCGTCAAGTGAGGAGCACACATATGAAACGACTGACTGCATCGCTGGCTGCGGCAGCCACAGCCCTGGCTTTTGCTGGCGCGGCCCATGCCGCCGACCTCAAAAAAGGGGAAGAACTGGTGAACAAAGGCGGCTGTATTGCCTGCCACGGCGCCGGTCTCGACAAGCCCATCGCCCCCAACTATCCCAAACTGGCCGGGCAATACCAAAGCTATCTGTTCCACGCCCTGCAGCAATACCAGGCCAAGCACCAGACCCCGCTGTATGGCCGCAACAACGCCATCATGAGCGGCATGGTGGCGCAGTACAACACACAAGACCTGGAAGACATCGCGGCCTATATCGCCAGCTTGAAGGGCGATCTCTACATCCGCGACGAAATGCATTGAAATTCAGTGATCTGCGTGCGGCGGGCCCGTTGACCTGAGCCCGCTGCGCACATGCTCTATTTCTTGCCTTTGATGCTATCGAGATAGTCGGCGATCACCGGCACCTGATCCTCGGGAATCGGCGCCTTGAACGCATTTTTCATTTTGTTGACCTCGACCAGCCAGGCCGCTTTGGGCAGATCGGGTTGATTCATCACCATGCCCACCGAGTGGCACATCAGGCAATAGGTATTGGCGGCCTTGGCACCAGGACCATCACCCGGAAATACGCGGGTGCTGCTGGGCAGCGCAATGGTCTGGGTCTTGAGGGTGAGTGCGTGCGCGGGTGCTGCGGCGCATGCGCCGAAAATCAGTGCGGCGCCCAGGGCGCGCAGCGTGGCGCCGGTCGTGCTCTTAGTCATGTGTGTTCTCCCTTTCAAACGGCCATCAGCCGGGTGGACTCGACGACGTTGCGCATGAAACCACCGGGGTTCCAGTTGGGCGTCATGGGCTGCTGCAGGCCGTCCGTATTGGTGCAGCGAACCATCACGGTCTGGTCGCCCTTGGCAAACTTGAGATGCGCGTTCCATTGGCGGAAGCTGAACTTGCCGTAGTCACGTCCGAGTTCGGTCGCCGTCCAGGTCTTGCCGCCGTCGATCGAGACGTCGACCGCCTTGACGCCGGTATCGCCCCCGAAAGCGATGCCGCGCACCAGTTCTGGACGACCGGCACCGACTGACGCGCCGTCCTTCAGATTGGTGATGAAGGATCGCGGCACCATGCGGTTGATGGGTACGAACTTCACACCCTGCTCCCCCGGAGTCATATTGGCCTGCGGCCAGTTGTCGGGAATGGTGTAGGCCGGCTTCATCCAGAAATTGGTGTCTTCCTCGTTGAGCACGCGCACGTGCTGCAGCATCTTGGTCCAGTAGGTCGCATACCAGCCCGGCACCACGAGACGGAAGGGGAAGCCGTTGAGCAGCGGCAGCGCCTGGCCGTTCATCTCCCAGGCGATCATCACGTCGCCATCCCGCGCGTGATCCACAGACAGCGACTTTTTCAGATTCGGCGCCGTCGCCACGACCGGACGCTCGGAACCCTCGAACTGCACTTGCACCGCACCGGCCTTGACGCCCGCGGCATCGAGCACGTCCTTGAGCCGCACGCCGACCCAGCGGGCATTGCCCATCGCGCCATTGCTCCATTCGCCACCGGGCACGCGGGGCTGGAAATAGCCACGGGAATTGCCCGAGCACTGATTGACGGCGGCCAGTTCGACATGCCTGAAATGCTTCATCAGGTCGAACACGGTGAACTCCAGCACCTTGTCCACATGGCCGCTGATCCGCACCTTGTGGGTGTGCGGGTTCATGGTCGTGGGAATGTCCGCCCAATGCCAGCGCACATAGAACTGATTGACCGGCGTGAAGACCCCCTTGTCGAACACTGACCAGGGTGTTTCCAGCAGCGGCGGGCGGGTGCGCTGCAGAATCATCTCGCCTTTGCCAGGGAATGCCGTCGTGAGCTGGCGCTCATCGGGGCCGCCTGGAAGCGGCAGTTTGGTTATCTCCGCGGCCAGGCTGGTGCGGACGAGCGTCAAAGCGCCCAGCCCGGCAGCGGCAGTTTGCAAAAAATGCCGCCGCGCCTGCGTGTCAGGGTTGTAGTCGGTCTGTTTCATGCCATTCCTCCTCGGTGTTATGGACAGACGCGTCGCATTTCGTCGCGTCATGTTGTGATTTATAACCAAGCGAGCAAGGCCTGAATAATGAATTAAACCTGTCGATCAAAGGAATTATTTTGATGAATAATCAGCGAAGCACCGATATATTCTATCGAACATATTAAATTTCTAACATATTGAATATTCAAGGGAAATTTCACAGACGTGGAGAGTATTTTGCAATATTCGAATGAAATAAAATAGATTTTTATATAGCGTTGCGTTCCAGTGCAAAAAAGAGTCGCACTTTGTCGTTTTTATTACATTTTGTCTTTCATAAAAATAGAACCTGAAGATCGAGACCGCCAGCGTGCGCGCCCCTATCAACAGGCTATGCTTGTCGCAACATGCGCGAGGAGAGTTCCATGACAGACGAACAGAACCCGCCGCCGTCCGGTGGCGGGAAAAACCGGCCCAAGATCAATCCCAAAACGCAGGTGCATCTGGGCTATTGGCTGCTGGCCATTGCCTTGATGTTCATGGTGCAAAGTCTGTGGTCGTCTTACAGCAATGTGCAGACGGTGCCGTACAGCGAGTTCCAGACTTATCTCAAAGACGGCCGGATCAAGGATGTGGTGATCGGCGGTCAGACCATCACCGGCACACTGAAATCGCCCGATGCCAATGGCAAGAGCCTGGTGGTCGCGGTGCGCGTGGAGCCGCAGCTCGCCAGTGAGTTGCAGAAGTACGGGGTGACGTATTCGCAGCAATACACCGACACCTGGCTGTCCGACATTCTGTCGTGGGTGTTGCCCGCGCTGATCTTCGTCGGGCTATGGTTTTTTCTGGTGCGCAAGTTTGCCGACAAGGCCGGGGGCATGGGCATGGGCGGCTTCATGTCCATCGGCAAGAGCCGGGCGAAGGTTTATATGGAAAACCGCACCGGAGTGACTTTTGCCGACGTCGCCGGGGTGGACGAAGCCAAGGCCGAGCTGGAAGAAGTGGTCGATTTTCTGAAGAACCCCGTCGAGCACAGCCGCCTCGGCGCCCGTGCGCCCAAGGGCGTGCTGCTGGTGGGGCCGCCCGGCGTAGGCAAGACGCTGCTGGCGCGCGCCGTGGCCGGGGAGGCCGGGGTGCCGTTTTTCTCCATCAGCGGCTCGGAATTTGTGGAGATGTTCGTCGGCGTGGGCGCGGCGCGGGTGCGCGACCTGTTCGAGCAGGCGCGGGAAAAATCGCCGGCCATCATTTTCATCGACGAGCTCGACGCGCTGGGCCGCGCCCGCAGCGCCGCGCCGTTTGGCGGCGGGCACGATGAAAAGGAGCAGACGCTCAATCAGTTGCTGGTCGAACTCGACGGCTTCGATTCCACTTCGTCCATTGTGATTCTCTCGGCCACCAACCGGCCGGAGATTCTCGATCCCGCCCTGCTGCGCGCCGGGCGATTTGACCGACAGGTGCTGGTGGAGCGGCCCGACAAGGTAGGGCGGGTGCAGATTCTCAAGGTGCATGCGGTCAAGATCCGGCTCGATCCCAGCGTCGATCTGGAGCAGGTGGCAGCGCTCACGCCCGGGTTCTCCGGCGCCGATCTGGCCAATCTGGTGAACGAGGCGGCCTTGCTGGCCACGCGGGAAAACGCGCGCACCGTCACCTTGTCGCACTTTACCCGCGCGGTCGAGCGCATCGTCGCCGGGCTGGAAAAGCGCAACCGACTGCTCAACCCGAAAGAGCGCGACATCGTGGCGCATCACGAAATGGGGCATACGCTGGTGGCCATGTCGTTGCCGGGCAGCGATGCGGTGCACAAGGTGTCCATCATTCCGCGCGGCATCGGTTCGCTGGGTTACACCATTCAGCGCCCCACCGAAGACCGCTATCTGATGACGCGGGAAGAGTTGAAAAACAAGATGACCGTGCTCATGGGCGGGCGGGCCGCCGAGCATCTGGTGTACGGCCATTGGTCAACCGGCGCGGCGGACGATCTGGCGAAAGTCACCGACATCGCCCGCAGCATGGTGACGCGCTACGGCATGGCCGAAAAGCTCGGCGGCGTCAGTCTGGAAGAAACCCAGCAATCCGTGCCGGGCATGCCGGGCCTTCCGCCGCAGCACGAATACAGCGAACAGACCGCGCGGGAAATCGATTGCGCTGTGCGCGATCTGGTGAATGACGCCTTCAACCGTGCGCAAGACATTCTGCAACGCGAACGCGCCGTGCTGGAGGAGGGCGCGCGGCAACTGCTGGCTAAGGAAACCCTGAGCGAAGCCGATCTCAAGGCGCTGTTCGCACCGCTGGCCGCTGCGCAGACCCAGGCTTAGGGCGTTCCCAGGCGCAGGCCGTTGCGGCCGCAGTTTGCTCAGGCGTGGCTGGAATGCAGCACTTTGGGCGGCGTGGCCGTGCGGTCGTAGCGCTCGATACCCAGCCCGGCGATGCTGATCTCCGGCTTGCGGTTGAGCACCAGATCACTCACGACCCGCCCTGAACCGCAGGCCATGGTCCACCCCAGGGTGCCGTGGCCGGTGTTGAGGTAGAGGTTGGGATAGCGCGTGGCGCCGACGATGGGCGTGCTGTCGGGCGTCATCGGGCGCAGGCCGGTCCAGAAGGTGGCAGCGGCGAGGTCGCCACCGGGGAACAGGTCGCGGGTGACCATTTCCAGCGTTTCGCGCCGACGTGGGTTGAGCCGCAGATCGAATCCGCCCAGCTCCGCCATGCCGCCCACGCGGATGCGTTGATCGAAGCGGGTGAGGGCGATTTTGTAGGTTTCGTCCAGCACGGTGGAACGCGGCGCGAGCGACTCGTCGGTCAGCGGCACGGTGAGCGAGTAACCCTTGACCGGATAGACCGGCAGATCGAGGCCCAGCGGCGCCAGAAAGTCGCGGGTGTAACTGCCCAGCGCCAGCACATAGCGATCCGCGGTGAGGACGGCGCCCCCCGCCTGTACGCCAGTGATGCTCTGGCCATCGCTCGACAGTCCGCGGATCGTCTGGCCGAACTCGAATTTCACGCCCAGTTCGCGCGCCGTCTCACCCAGACGGGTGGTGAATATCTGGCAATCCCCGGTTTCGTCGTGCGGTAGGCGCAGGCCGCCGACAAGCCGGTCGCGGGCGTGCGCCAGACCGGGCTCGACCTGGGCGAGCTGGTCGCGGTCGAGCAGTTCGTAGGGCACGCCGCATTCTTCGAGCACGGTCACGTCGCGCTGCACCGCATCGAGTTGCGCCTGGCTGCGAAACACCTGCAGCGTGCCGCCGGTGCGCTGCTCGTAGGCGATGCCGGTTTCCGTGCGCAGCTCTTGCAGGCTAGCGCGGCTGTACTCGGCCAGACGCATCATGCGCTCTTTATTCACCGCATAGCGTTCGGCGCTGCAGTTGCGCAGCATTTGCGCCATCCAGTGCAATTGCCACAGCGTGCCGTCTGGGCGAATCGCCAGCGGCGCGTGGCGCTGAAACATCCACTTCACCGCCTTGAGCGGAATGCTGGGCGCTGCCCAGGGCGTGGAGTAGCCCGGCGATACCTGGCCGGCATTGGCGAAGCTGGTTTCCATCGCGCAGGCGTTTTGGCGGTCGATCACCGTCACTTCCGCGCCGGCCTTGGCGAGGTAGTACGCCGTGGTGGTTCCGATCACGCCGGCGCCGAGAACGATGACTTTCATGGCAAACACCTGTTTAATAACTAGATGGGCGAAATTTAGTCGGTCACCAGCAAAAAAATTCATTGTTTTTTTGGTATTTCACAGTGAAAATCGCTGAAACCGCTTCCTCTTTTGGTGCGCCAGCCGCCATGTACGAACTCGATCGCATCGACCGCCGCATTCTGGATCTCCTGCAGCGCAACGGCCGCATCGCCATGACCGATCTGGCAAGCGAAGTCGGGCTGTCGGCCTCGCCTTGTACCGAGCGGGTCAAGCGCATGGAGCGTGCCGGGGTGATCACCGGCTACAACGCCCGCATCAACCCGGAGGCGCTGGGCAAGACCCTGCTGGTTTTTGTGGAAATCAAGCTGGCGTCCAAGTCGGGCGATGTGTTCGACCGCGTGCGCCAGGAGTTGCTGCACATGCCCGACGTGCTGGAATGTCACCTCGTTTCGGGCAGCTTCGACTATCTGGTGAAGTTCCGCCTGCGCGGCATGAAGGAATACCGCCATCTACTGGGCGACATTCTCAAACGGCTGCCGGTCTCGGCCGAATCGCACAGCTATGTGGTGATGGAAGAGATCAAGGAAAGTCTGTATCTGCCGACAGACCGATAGCGCACTCGACAACCTTTTTCTTATTTTTTTAGGACGACACATGATTGAACGTCTGCACGTTGGCCCTCGCCTGAGCGAGGCTGCCATGGCCGTCGGCACGGTGTATCTAGCCGGGCAGGTGCCCGAACTGCACCCCGAGGCCGATCTGGAAGACCAGACCCGTGAGGTGCTCGGCCACATCGACCGCCTGCTGCACGAATGCGGCAGCAGCAAGGCGCATCTGCTGAGTGTGCAGATTTTTCTGGCCGATATCGCCGACATCGCCCGCATGAACGCGGTGTGGGATGCCTGGGTGATGCCCGGCCACACCCCGCCGAGGGCCACCGTGCAGGCGAAGCTGGCCGACCCGCGCTGGCGGATCGAGATTGTGGTTGTAGCAAGGCAGATGTCGCAGCCATCGGCGTCATAAGCCCCAGCCTGCAAGGCGTGCGCATCCGCCGCAAAATGCGCTCATGCACTCTCAAAAACATCGCTTTATCTCTGTGCTCGATCTTGTCGCCGTGCGCGAAAACGGCACCGTAGCCGAGGCGCTGCAGATCGCCCTGCGCACCGCGCAACATGCCGAAGCACTGGGATTCAAACGGTACTGGTTGGCCGAACATCACAATCTGGCTGGCGTGGCCAGTTCGGCCACGGCGGTGCTGGTGGGCTATGTGGCCGGCGGCACGCAACGCATCCGCGTGGGGTCGGGGGGCGTCATGCTGCCCAATCACGCGCCGCTGGTCGTGGCCGAAGCCTTTGGCACCCTCGCCGAGCTGTATCCGGGGCGCATCGACCTGGGTCTTGGACGCGCGCCGGGCACCGATCCGCTGACCATGCGCGCCCTGCGCCGCGACCGCATCGAGCGCGAAGAAGACTTTCCGCGCGATGTGGCCGAGCTGCAGCATCTGCTCGCCCCGGCCGAGCCCGGTCAGCGTCTGGTCGCCATGCCCGGCGCGGGAACGCAGGTGCCCATCTGGCTGCTGGGCTCCAGCCTGTTTTCTGCGCGGCTGGCGGCGCAGCGGGGGTTGCCTTATGCCTTCGCCTCGCACTTCGCGCCGCGCTTGCTGCATCAGGCGCTGGAGTTGTATCGGCAAGAGTTCCGGCCTTCGCCCGCGCTGGCGCGGCCCTACGTCATCATCGGCGTGCCCCTGATCGCCGCGCCAACCGACGAAGAGGCGCAATTTCTCGCCAGCAGCACCTATCAGCGCGTGCTGGGCATTCTCACCGGGCAGCGTGGCCGACTGCCGCCGCCGGTGGCGCACTATCTGGAACAGCTTCACCCGCAGGAGCGCGCCGCGATTCAAGACTTTCTCGCTGCCGCCGTCATCGGCAGCCCCGAGACGGTACGGCAGGGCTTTGCCGCTCTGGCCGAGTCTACGCAAGCGGACGAATTCATGCTGGTCTGCGATGTGTTTGATGCACCGCTGCGGCTGCGCGCGCTCGACATCGCCGCGCAAGCGATGACATGAGCGCCAAGGCACGTTCCACACCCGCCACGTCGGCAGCCGTCGCATCGCAGCGCCTCGACAAATGGCTTTGGGCAGCGCGCTGGTGCAAGACGCGCGCGCTCGCGGCTTCCCAATGTGAACTGGGCCGCGTGTGGGTGAACGGCGCTCCGGCGAAACCGGCCAAAGAAGTGCGCATCGGCGATGTGCTGGTGATTCAGCAGGAGCGAGAGCGCCGGGAAGTGGAGGTGCTGCAGGTCGGCCTGCAGCGGCAGTCCGCACCGCTGGCGCAAGCCCTGTACCGCGAGACCGAGGCCAGCCGCCTGCAGCGCGAAAGGCAGGCCGAGTTGCGGCGCTTGAGCCCGGAGCCGGAAGCGGTGCGTCAGGGGCGGCCGAGCAAACTCGACCGGCGAGAGTTGCAGCGTATGCTCGACAGTCATCTCGATTGAGCCTTCCTCTCATCCCATGCCGGACACCGCGCGTCTCTACCCCCGTCATCCCCGAAATTACAAGCCGCTGAGTGGCGTGCGCATCGTCACTCTGGCGCTTAACCTGCCGGGCCCGGCCGCCGCGGCCCGCCTGCGGGCTCTCGGCGCCAAGGTGCTGAAAATCGAGCCGCCCGGCGGCGACCCGATGGCGCAGATGTCGCCCGCGCTCTACCGCGCCATGCACAAAGCGGTGCCGGTGCGCAAGCTCGATCTGAAAACCGCCGAAGGCCAGACGGCGCTGCACGAACAGCTGCAACAAAGCGATCTGCTGCTCACAGCGTTCCGCCCCGCAGCGCTCAAGCGGCTGGGGCTGGACCGGCGCAGTCTGGCCGCGCGCCATCCCCACCTCAGCGCCGTGTTCGTCGTCGGTTATCCGGGGGCGCAGGGACATCTGCCGGGGCATGACCTCACCTTTCAGGCCGAGGCCGGGCTGATCGATGCCGCGCAGCTGCCCGCCACGCTGCTGGCCGACATGACGGGCGCGCTGCTGGTGAGCGAGGCCGCCCTGGGCGCGCTGCTGCACCAACGCGCGCAGGGCAGGGGGGCGATGCTGGACATTGCGCTGTCCGACGCGGCCGGTTTTGTCGCCGTGCCCCGCGCGCTGGGCATGACCGCGCCGGGGCAACTGCTCGGCGGCGCCTTGCCCGAATATGGCGTCTATGCCTGTGCCGACGGGCTGGTGGCGATTGCGGCGTTGGAGCCCCACTTCAAACAGGCGCTGGCGCTGGCGGCGCAAGGGGCGACGCACCGCGCCATCGCCCGCTGGTGCAAATCGCACACCGCCGCGCAGCTCACCGCGCTGGCGCAGCAACACGACCTGCCGCTGTGGGCATGGACGACCTGAAGCCCCAAGGCCCGCCCGAGGCCGACCTCACGCCGCGCATGCGCGAGCTGCTGCAGCGCATTGCTCGTGCGGGACAGCCCGCGTTTGAGCAACTCACCCCGGCAGCCGCCCGCGCGGCCTACGCGCGCATGGCCGAAGTGCTCGACTTTCCCCCGGCCGACCTGCCGCTATGCGACACGCTCGATTGCCCGAGCCGCGATGGCGAGCGCCTCACGCTGCGCCGCTACGCCCCCCGGCTGGCTGACTGGCAGGCGCCGCAACCCGCCTTGCTCTACTTGCACGGCGGCGGCTTTGTCATCGGCAGCGCGGCCACGCACGATGCGCTGTGCCGCCAACTCGCCCTGCGCTCAGGCTGGATGGTGCTGTCGCTCGATTACCGACTCGCCCCGGAACACCGCTTTCCCACCGCATTCAACGACAGCTGGGATGCGCTGCAATGGCTGCACACCCACGGCGAGATGCTCGGCGTGGACACGCACTGCCTCGCCGTCGGCGGAGACAGCGCCGGAGGCACGCTGGCTGCGGCCTGCGCCCTGGCCGCACGCGACGCCGCGCTGCCGCTGGCCTTGCAATTGCTGTTTTATCCCGGCATGGGCTGCGGGCATGAAACGCTGTCGCAACAGCGCTATGGGCACGGATTTTTGCTCGACCGGGAACAGATCGACTGGTTTTTCGGCCACTACCTGCGCGACCCGAGTGATGGCGCCGACTGGCGTTTCGCCCCGCAACTGGCGGCTCAGCATCAGGGCGTAGCTGCGGCGTGGATCGCGGTTGCCGGCTGCGATCCACTACGCGATGAGGGCCTGGCCTACGGCGCGTTGTTGCGCCACGCCGGGGTGAAGGTCGAGATGACGCAATGGCCGGGTGTCACTCACAATTTCATCAAAATGAGCCGGGCCTTGCCCGAGGCGGTGCAGGCGGTGGCAGCCGCCGCGCTTGCGCTACGGAAGGCGCAGGCTCAATCGGGCGCGGTGAGCGCGTAGGGCAGGGCGCCCAGCTTCAGTTCGGGGCCTTCGGCGCTGCCCAGATGCAGGCCCGGCTGTTCGGCGAGGGCGATTTTCAGCTCGGCAAGCGCCCACCAAACACCCGCAGTATCGGCTGCGGCATTCACCACCACGCCACAGGGCTGGCCGGGATCGGCCGCGTGCACCAATTCCTGCCCCGGCTGCATGGCGGCCGGGCCGCTCACCACGTACATGCGCCGCTTGAGGGTGCCACGGTATTGGCTGCGCGCCACCACTTCCTGCCCCGGATAGCAGCCTTTTTTGAAATTCACCCCGCCGATCAATTCAAAGTTGAGCATTTGCGGCACAAATAACTGCTGCGTCGCGGCGGTGAGGTGCGGCAGCCCTGCGCGAATGTCTTGCAGCGCCCACTCAGACGGCGACAGCGCGGGCAATGCGGCAAGCTCTGCCCGCAGTGCAGCCTGCGCAGCTTGATCCCGCTCGATCAGCAGCACGCAGCGCACCGCTGAGCCCGTTTGCGGCAGGCGCAGCAAAAGCGCACCGCTTTCCAGCCGCCGCACGCCCCAGGGCTGGGCGGGGGGGGTGAGCGAGGCCGGATAGTCGGCGGCGGTATCGCCCAAGAGCCCGTGCCGCGCCCACTGCGCGCTGCCGTCGTCGAGGGTGCATTTGAGGCGCAGCACAAACATGCGCAGGCGTTGCAGTGCGGCGGCGGCAATCGAGGCGTCGAGCAGCAGGCCGATCTGCTCGGGCGCCAGGCGCACCGCGATGAAGTCGGCCAGCATCCGCCCCTGCGGGTTGAGCAGCGCGGCCAGTCGCGCCTGCTCGTCCGGCCAATGCTGAAAATCCTGGCTGAGCTGGGCATGAAGCAAATCGGCGCCCTGCGGCCCCGAGACACGCAAGAGAGAGAGTTGATCGAGAGGACAGGAGAGCAGAGGCATGAGCGGCTGATGGTTAAGCCCCCTGGAATGGGGGTTCGGCTAGGCTAGTATAGGAAGGTTACCCGCCACGGGCGCGCGGCGGTCCGCGCCCCGGCGGCAACTTCCCTCCACTTGCAACGTGCGTTTTCTGCGAAAACTCCTTCTTCTCGGTTTAATCGCTCTGGCCTTGGCGGCCGGGGCGTTTGTCTGGTGGGCCAACCAGCCCATCGCCCTGCGCGAGAGCCCGCTCGACTTTTCGGTACGCCCCGGAAGTTCCGCCCTGTCGGCGGCGCAACAGATCAGGGCGCAGGGCGCCGACCTGCAGCCGCGCCTGTTCTATTGGCTGGCCCGTCTGAGCGGGCGCGGTACGGAAATCAAGGCCGGCAGCTACGAAATCAGCACCGGCATGACGCCGTGGGTGTTGCTCGAACGCATGGCGCGCGGCGATCAGACGCTGCTCTCGGTCACCATTCCCGAGGGCTGGACTTTTGAGCAGATGCTGCAGTCGCTGGCGAAGGCGCCCGGTCTGCAGCATGACGTGGGCGATCTCACCCCTGAGCAGATCATGCAGCGCATCGGCGCTCCGGCGCAGACGCCGCCCGAGGGTGAGTTTTTCCCCGATACCTATCTGTATGCGCGAGGCTCGTCAGAGCTGGACGTGCTGCGCCGCGCCTATCAGTCGATGCAAAAACGCCTGGCCGCCGCGTGGGCGCAGCGCGCGCCCGACCTACCGCTGAAAACGCCGCAGCAGGCGCTCACTCTAGCTTCGATCATCGAGAAAGAAACCGGCGAGCCGTCTGATCGCGAAAAAATCGCCGCCGTGTTCATCAACCGTCTGCGCGCGGGCATGCCGTTGCAGAGCGATCCCACCGTGATCTACGGCATGGGCGCGCGCTACAACGGCAATATCACCAAACGTGACCTGCAAACGCTCACGCCCTACAACACCTACATCATCAACGGCCTGCCGCCCACGCCCATCGCGCTTCCGGGCGAGGCGTCGCTGCAGGCGGCATTGCATCCCGCACCGATCAAGGCGCTGTATTTCGTGGCTCGTGGCAACGGCGCCAGCCAGTTTTCCGACACGCTTGCGCAGCACAATGCGGCTGTAGCGCGTTACATCCTCAAGACTCCATGAGCGCACTCAATCCCTACCGTCCCGGCCTGTTCGTCTCTCTCGAGGGCATCGACGGCGCCGGCAAATCGACCCAGTTGCAGACCGTGGTCGATGTGCTGCGCGCAGCCAACCGCCAAGTCATGCTCACCCGCGAGCCGGGCGGCACCGAAATCGGCGAAAAAATCCGCGAACTGCTGCTGCACCAGACCATGCGCCCGGCAACCGAAGCCCTGCTGATGTTCGCGGCAAGGCAGGAGCATGTGCTGCGCGTCATCGAGCCGGCCTTGCTGGGCGGCACAGACGTGGTTTGCGACCGCTTCACCGCGGCGACGCTCGCCTATCAGGGCGGCGGCAAGGGCATTCCCACTGAGCGGCTCGAAGCCCTGGCCCGCTGGGTGCATCCGGGGCTGTGCCCGGACTGCATCATCCTGATCGATGTGCCGCCCGAGGTGGCCGCGCAGCGTCTGGCGCAGACGCGGCAGCGCGACCGTTTCGAGCAGGAAAGCGTTGATTTTTTTGCCCGGGTGCGCGCCAACTACCTACATCAGGCCGCCAGTTCGCCCGAAAAATGGCGGGTGATCGATGGCACGCAAACCCCGGAAGCGGTACAAAAGACCATCACAGAATATTTGAAGAAAGTTTTACAAGAATTTGATTCCCAATGAATTCTGCCTGGCTGATTCACGCACCGCAGGGTTATGGAAAATGGCCGCTGCTACAGCGCACGGCTAACGCGCTGCTGTGCGAATCGCCCCAGTCGCTCGCAGCCTCCGAGCCTGAGGCGGCTCGGCTTCCTGCTGTCCTGTCTACTTCCAAGGCCTGCGGGCACTGCGCCAGTTGCGCACTACTGGCGGCGGGCACGCACCCCGATTTACTGATCGCAGCGCCCGAGGCGATGTGGCCCGAACTCGGCCTGAACCCGTCTGAAGAGACCGCGCCGCGCTCCGAAACCAAGACGGCGAGCCAGGAGATCCGCATCGAGCAGATCCGCCGCCTCAACGATTGGTCGGTGAGCACCAGCCACCGCGGCCGCGCCAAGGTGGCGCTGATCTATCCGGTCGATGCGCTCAATGCAGCCGCGGCCAACGCGCTGCTCAAGACCCTCGAAGAGCCGCCGGAAGACGTGCAGTTTCTGCTCGGCGCCCACCGGCTCGACGCCTTGCTGCCCACGATTCGCAGCCGCTGTCGTCTGGCGGCACTGCCGCGCCCGGGGGCCGCCGAGGCGCAGCAACAACTCGGCGGGAAGACGGAGGCGGCGGGGGCGCAGCAGGCCGTGCTGGCCTGGAGCCAGGGCGCGGTCTATCAGGCCAACCCGGCGCTGGGGCTGGAATGGGCCGAAAGCCTGCTCGACGCCTTGTCGCGTCAAGCCGCCCGTCCGCAGTCGTCCACCCTGCCGCCGCCGCCCGATCAGGCGGCTGGCGTCGCGAGCCTGCTGAAAATCGGCAGCGATCTGCAGCGCGTGCAGGTTGGCGCGCCCCCGCTTTATCTGCCGCAAAAATTGCCGGCTTTGACCGCACTCGCCCAGCGCATCGCACCGCTGAAACTGGCTGATGCCCTGGACGGCTGGCGCCAGAAACAACGGCTGGCCGGTTTTCCCTTGAACCAGGCACTCGCCAGCGACGCACTGCTCCTAGAATTTGCCCAGATTTTCTCCCGAGGAGATTGATTCATGGCTACCGCACCCCGCGCCGCAAGCGTTGCCGCCAACAAGCCCCGCGTCCTTCAGTTGGCCATCAAGGAAAAACCGGCGCTGTATGCCTCGTACATTTCCTTCTTCCCCGAGGGCGGCATTTTTGTGCCCACGCCGCACGAGTATCGACTGGGGGAGGGCGTCTATCTACTGCTCACCATTGTGGACGATCCGCAGCGCTATCCGGTCGAAGGCAAAGTCGCCTGGATCAATCCGGCCAATGCCGCCAACCACCGCCCGCAGGGCATCGGCGTGCGTTTTCCCGCCGACGACAAGGCACGGCACCTGAAGGTGAAAATCGAAGAAGCGCTGGGCGCCGCCGAGGCCAGCGGCAAGCCGACCAACACCATTTGATGCCGCCCGAAATACCGCTGAAATGACCGCCACACTGACCGATTCCCACTGCCACTTGGCCTATCCGGGCCTGGAAGAACGCCTCGACGACGTGCTGGCGCATATGCACGACAAAGGCGTGACGCGGGCGCTCAACATCTGCACCACGCTCGAAGAATTCGACGTGGTGCACGCCATCGCGCTGCGCTATCCCGGGGTGTGGGCTTCTGTGGGGGTGCACCCCGATAACGAAGGCGTGCGCGAGCCCACGGTTGAGGACCTCACGCGCCTGGCCCAATTGCCGCGCGTGGTCGGCATCGGTGAAACCGGGCTCGACTATTTCCGTCTGGGCGAGCGCACCGTGGCCGATATGGAATGGCAGCGCGAGCGCTTTCGGGTGCATATTCGTGCCGCCTTGCAGCTCGACAAACCGCTGATCATTCACACCCGCGCCAGCGCCGAAGACACCCTCGCCATTCTGGCCGAGGAAGGGCAGGGACGTGCGCGGGGCGTGATGCATTGCTTCACCGAAAACTGGGATGTCGCGCAGCGCGCCCTCGATCTGGGCTTCTACATATCCATCGCGGGCATCGTCACTTTCAAGAACGCCCAGGCGCTGCGCGATGTGGCGGTGCGAATTCCTGCCGACCGCCTGCTGATCGAAACCGACAGCCCCTATCTAGCCCCCATGCCGCACCGCGGCAAGACCAATGAACCGGCCTATGTGAGTTACGTCGCCGACTACCTGGCCGAATTGCGCGGCGTGGATCGGGAGACGCTGGCAGAACAGACCAGCGATAATTTCACTCGGCTATTTCTACAATAAATCATAGTTTTAAGAATAATAACTAAGGTGTTTTATGAATAGAGTTCGGCGCCAATTTCTCCAATCTACCGCCGTGGCCGCGCTGCTCGCGGGCTCGGGTGGTTGGGCTTACGCCGGGGCTTACACCGACTTTTTCCGCGCCGTCAATATCGACGACGTGGGCGCCGTGCGCAGTCTGCTGGCGCAGGGTTTCGACCCGAACGCGGTGGACAGCAAAGGTAATTCGGCGCTGTATCTGGCGCTGCGCTACAACTCCCTCAAAGTCGCCAAGGTATTGATCGATGATCCGCATATTCATCTCAATTACCTGAACCCATCCGACGAAAATGCGCTGATGATCGCCTGCCTTCAGGGCGATCTTGGCATCGTCAAGCTTATGGTCGAAAAAGGTGCGGAAATCAACAAACCGGGCTGGACGCCGCTGTCCTATGCCGCCACCCGGGGGCGTACCGAAGTCGTCAAGTATCTGCTCGAACATTCCGCCTACATAGACGCCGCCGCGCCCAACGGCTCCACGCCGCTGATGATGGCGGCGTATTTTGGCTATGACAGCACGGTGAAGCTGCTGCTGGAAGAAGGCGCCGATCCGAAGCTCAAAAATGCCATGGGCTACACCGCGTTGACCTTGGCAACCCAAATGAACCACAAGGACATCGCCAACATGATCGCCAAGGCGCTGGGCAAGGATAGACCGCAGGGCTCCTGGTAAGAGCGCCATTCCAGCCTTGTGGCTGGGCATCAATTAGAGAACATATGTGCATTAGGCGCGCATGTTTTTGTTTCGTTAACCCCTGTTCCACACTCACCGGCGACTAGCAGCCCGGTAACGGCTGCGGCGACTCCTGCACCTTGAAGCGAGCGCAATGCGCGCCTCCAGATCTCGCCGTTTCGTTCGTCTAGATCAGCCTCGATCTCTGCGACCGTCTCAAGGATGGGCAGATTGGCACACTCTGCAAGTGCGGCAATTTGTGTCGCATCTGGCTTGTGCTTCCCGCTTTTCCAGTGCGTGACCATGTTGGGGTGCACGCCAAGTTTTTCTGCGAGCGCGCGCTGATTCCGCGCCTCTACTGCTGCTGCATCGACTAGTTCTTTGATGTTCATTGTTACTTTTTTTACCTTCTGAGTTACAAGTATCACAGTGAATTGTGATAGGTTCTGCCTCACAGTTTTTTGTGACTCGAACTCTACTCGGAGCAACGATGCAACGCAACACCTGCCCACATTGCGCACAAGCCAAATCGGCCACTGATCGCGGTGCACGTCACCTCTATCCGATTTGGAACGTCCATTGTGATGACTGCTGCCGTCGCGTGCTGGCGTTCTACCCGGAAAACCATCTGTCGAGCATGAACATGGCTCTGATCGTGGGCATGAAGCGCGGTTTCCCGTTCGTGACCGCATTGCAGAAGGAATTTCGTGATGCCTCGCTCAAAGCTGCCGCGCGCGCGGCCTGACCTCGAGGCGCTCCAGCTGCCTCTCTTCGATGAAGTCCCTCCTGGTCGTTGCGCTACTGGTGATGTTGCTGACGCTCGGCGTCGGTGCGCACGTTCGCCCTTCAATCAGTCCTATCTGGAGCTTCGAGGGGCTGATTCTGTTGCGCGCTATCTCGAATCCTCCTGCATACATCGGGCTTCCGTGAAATGAACCCATTTTCTACTGCGGCGGTGCCGCGTGAGTTCCCCCCCCGTCTAACAGGGGGGGAAAGTCCCCGAAGCGCTGAGGATGTGGCGATTGACTGGTTTTCTGTCACCTTCCTTCCAGAGTCCCATGACCTCGATGTAGGCGCGGAGTGTTGGGAACTGCTGAAGCGCGTTATTGGCGCAGTCTCTGGCGCTGAGGCCCCTCCGACAAAGGGCTATGACCGTGGCGTCAAGTTCTTCGTGCGCAGCTTCGGCCAGATGGTCAACATTGGCCGGTGCGACTGGGGTGGCGCGTTGCATCAGAACCGCGCCAGGCTCGAACTGTCCGGCTCCGGCTCTAGAGTCGTGAAGCATTGGTGGGGCGTCCTCGACTGGCTTGAAGAACAGCGTGAAGTCAAGATCACCCGCGTCGATTTGGCACTTGATTTTCTAGAAGGTGAGTTTGGCATAAAGGATGCCGTCCAGTGGCTTAAGGACGGTCTTTTCAACAACGGCGGGCGCAATCCCCGTCATTCGACGCCGGGAGACTGGCTCAGCGAACAGCCCGTGCATGGGCGGACGCTTGAGATCGGCAGGCGGGAGAACGGAAAAATTCTTCGAGTCTATGAGAAGGGCCGCCAGCTTGGCCGCCAGGATTCCGAGTGGGTTCGTTTTGAGGTCGAGATTCGCAACAACGACCGTGAGATTCCACTCGATGTTCTGACGAACCCCGGTCGCTATTTCGCCGGTGCGTACAAGGCTCTTCAAGGTCTGTCTGATCACGCTCCGGCACGTATTGCCACCCAACAAAAGGAGGGCCAAATCAGTGTCGAGCGCATGAGCGAAGTGGTGCGCACGCAGTACGGCCCTTTTCTTCACGTCCTCCGGGCCTCGATGACCTCTGATCAGGTCATGGAAGCCCTTTCAAGGCCAGGAGTGCCCAGAAGGCTCGAACGCTCCGCTGTGGCCCATGTATTCGAGCCTGAGGAGTGTGTATGAACATGCAAATGCAAGCCCGTCTCACGGGCGTCACGTCGCTCGATTTCACGCCTGACGGCGGCGAGCCTATCCAGTTCGGTGAGCTTCACATTTTGGAGCCGTTGGACACACGCCGCGGTGACGCGGCGGGTGACCGGACTAGCGTCCTTCAATGCGAATTGGCGATGGCCAAGCAGCTCGTTTCCACCTGGAAAGGCCCGATTGACCTCGTGCTTGAGCTGCAACCAGTGACCGACCGTAAGGGTCGGCGCAATCAGATCGTCGTGGGCGCTCGCACGCCTCAAAAGGCGGCCTGATGACTTACTACTGCGTCGCGGCATCTGCCCCTGGCAGCGCGGCGAGTATCCCTTGTTCGCCCGACAACATCGGGCTGACACAAGCAGATGCGGGCCAGCTGGCCGCTGCATTGCTGACCGTTGCCGCGTTTGCCTTCGTGGTGCGCGTGGTGCTTCGTTTCCTCACAAACTCAAGGAGTTGATATGCAGTTCATTCGTAAGGGTTGGCTTTACCTCGCTGCGGGGTTCGCAGCTCTCTTTGGCCTGGTGCCTTTCGCCTTCGCTGACGCTGTGACCACGGCTGCGGCATCGGCTGCCTCGACGTTTTCGTCTGACGGTAACCAGGCTATCGGAGCCATCGGCGCGGCGATTATCGGCGTCGCTGTGATTGCTGTGCTTTTCAAGTGGGTAAAAGGCATGTTCTTTGGCTGATCGAGTGGGGGCTTACGCCCCCATCTATAACAAATGAATCCCCA
>NZ_MEGQ01000022.1:0-54395 GCF_001725585.1 Thiomonas sp. SCN 64-16
CTGATTGCTTTGCGCTTCCGCCGTCGCGCGACTTTTGACGTCGTCGAGGCTTCGGTCCAACGATATCTGGATGGCTTGGTCGATGCCAGCGGTCACTGGGATCATGAAGTTGAGCAAGAATTGTCCGACGTGTGCGCTTGCGAGCGAATGCCCAAGATACTGACCCCGAGAAACAAGGCTGATGCAAATGGACGAACCGCTTTATGGGCGACGAAACTGCTACTCAGGCTTGGGCTAGAAGTTGCGCCTGTTTCTTCCGGCGCAGGATAGGACTTTATTTTGTGCGTTTGGCGCATGCACGGCGCCAGTTGATCAAGTCAGGATAGGAGTTTTCGATTTGGAGCGAGAGATGTAGTCTATTTAGATCAACAACTTGCCGACTTTTTAGGATAGAACTTTATTTGATGCAAACAATTCCTGGGTGCCGCTTTGTTTTTTGCTTTGTTCACTTCTGCCGTTGAGGCGGCGCCGATGAACAAATGCGTGGTGAATGGCACAGTCACTTTTCAGCAAACGCCCTGCCCATCTGCTCAAGTGCGAAATCCGCCGTCAATCGAAGAACTGAACGCCGCTGAAAAAAAGAAGCGCGCAGCGCAAGCCGAAGCACAAGCCGCGAAGCAAACCACGCAACCACATGCCACATCGCTGTCGGGCTCCCCGGCGGCAACCGTTTCCGGTTTCACCTGCGATGGACGCATCCATTGCTCGCAGATGCGCTCTTGCGCGGAAGCCAAGTACTTTCTAGCCCACTGCCCCGGCGTGAAGATGGACGGCAACAGGGACGGCACTCCCTGCGAGCAGCAGTGGTGCAGCCGCTAACCCGAGCGCTTGTGCTGACCCGGCGTCTCACGATTTTGCCGTCCCGCCCTGCGCTACACGCATCACGCTGAACAAGGCGCCCAGCGCGGCCAGGCCGGTGGCAACCAGCAGGCCAACCTGAGGGGCGTGGGCTCCGGCCACCAGGTGAAACACCAGCGAGCTGGCCACGGCGCCCGCGGTCTGGCCTGAGAGGCGCGCGGTGGCTTGCATGCCGCCGGCCGCCGCGCTGCGTGCGCGGGGGGCGGCGAGCAGCATGTTGCGGTTGTTCGGCACCTGGAAGAATCCGAAACCCAGGCCGCACAACACGGTACTGGCGACGAGGGGCAGCAGACGCTGTTCCTGCGTCATCCAGGCGGCCAGCAGCAGGCCCGCAGCCAGACAGACGGCGCCAAAGGTGCAGAGAGCGGCGGTCGATACGCGGTCGGCCAGGCGCCCGGCCCAAGGGGCAGCCACGGCGACCGTCAGGGGCCAGGGGGTCAACGCCAGGCCAGTGACCAGCGCGCTTTCGCCGAGGCGGTTTTGAAAGTCGAAGACCAGGGCGACGATGCCCGCGATCTGCGCCGCGAAGCAGCAGATCGAGGCGAACACCGACAGCCGGAACGCGGGCACGCGCAGGAGATCGAGCGGAATGAGCGGCGCTTCAACCTGCCATTCGCGTGCGATCAGCGCCGCAAAGGCCGTGACAGCCACTGCCATCAACACAGCGCCTTGCGCGGGGGAGGCCGCGAGCCAGTCGACGCCGAGCACGAGCGTGGCAAAACCCAGGGCATTCAGGGCCATACTGGGCAGATCGAGCGGGCGCTGACCCGGTGCGCTCTGCGGCAGCCTCCGCAGCGCCAGCAGGGTGATCAAGCCAACCGGCAGGTTGACGGCAAACAGCCAGCGCCAGTCGGCCAGCGAAAGAATCACCGCGCCGAGGGTCGGCCCGGCTGCTGAGGACAGGGCCACGGTCAGTGCGCTCCAGCCGATGGCCCGGCCCAGCATGCGCTGCGGCACGATGGCGCGCAGCAAAGCGGCGTTGAGCGCCATGATGCCCGCACCGCCCAGACCCTGAATGAACCGCGCGGCCACCAGCCAGCCGAAGCTCGGCGCCATGACACACAGGGCCGAGGCCAGGGTGAACACCGCAACGCCGCCGACGTAGAGCGTGCGATGCCCGATCTTGTCGCCGATGGCCGCGCAGGGGAACAGCGCCATGACCAGGGCCATCTGGTAGGCCGTGACCACCCAGATCGCCTGCGACGCGCTGACGTGCAATTCGGTGGAAATCGTGGGCAGGGCGACGTTGACGATGGTGCCGTCGAGCACGACCAGCACCGTCGCGAGCAGCACGCCGACCAAGGCCCAGAGCTGCCCGGGTTCGAGGGAGTCGCCAGTCTCGGTCTGCGCATGGGGCGCTGCATCGCGGCGAGACGGTATCGGTTTCACGGGAAAAGGCAGGGCATGGGGGGAATGATGGAACGCGAGCATAGATGCAAAGAACAGCATCGATGGACCGCCAATGGTTGCATTGATCTCTCCAGGCGGCTCCTAAATCCGCGGCGGTTCCTGCATCAACGCGACTTGCTCGCGCAACTCCAGGATGCGGTCCTGCCAGTAACGCACGCTGCCGAACCAGGGAAACGCCGCGGGAAATGCGGGATCGCTCCAGCGGCTGGCGATCCAGGCGCTGTGATGCAGCAGGCGCAGGGTGCGCAGGGTCTCGACAAGGTGTTTCTCGCGATCATCGAACTCGCGGAACATCTCGTAGCCGCGCAGCAGCGCCGCGAACTGACGTCGCATGTCGGCTTCGTCGCCCGAGAGCAGCATCCACAAATCCTGAATCGCGGGGCCGCTGCGGCTGTCGTCGAAGTCGACGAAATGCGGGCCCTCGTCGGTCCAGAGCAGATTGCCCGGATGGCAATCGCCATGCAGCCGGATCAGCGACACGTCCCCGGCCCGCGCATAGGCCAGGCGCACGGCATCGAGCGCCTGATCGACGACGGCGAGCCAGGCGGCGCGCAGGTCTTCAGGCAGCCAGCCGCCGTCGAGCAACAAGTCGCGCGACGCCACGCCGAAGGTCTGCACATCCAGCGTGGGGCGGGCTTGGTAGGCACGCGCGGCGCCAACGGCATGGAGCCTGCCGAGAGAGCGGCCCAACCATTCCAGCGTCTCGTCCTGTTCGATCTCCGGAGTGCGCCCGCCCTGGCGCGCGAACAGGGCCAGCCGATGCCCGGAGACGGCATGCAGAGTGCGGCCGCCCAAGAGCAGGGGTGGCACGACCGGCACCTCGCGCTCGGCCAGTTCCAGGGTGAAGGCGTGTTCTTCCAGAATGGCCGCGTCGCTCCAGCGGCCGGGGCGGTAGAACTTGGCGATGCGCTGGCTGCCGTCTTCCAGACCTACCTGAAAAACCCGGTTCTCGTAACTGTTGAGCTGCAGCAGCGTGCCGTCGCAGCGCAGGCCCAGGCTGTCGATCGCGTCGAGCACGCCGTCGGGGCTGAGATCGGCGTAGGTGGGAGAGGTCGGGGCGTTCACGCTGGCGGCCTCGCTCACGCGACAGTCTGCAGCGTTTCGAGTTCGACAGCGATCGTTGCCGCTGCGCTGCTCAGCGACACTGCGCCATCCTGCACCAGACATTGCAACTGCATCGTGCGCTCGGTGAGGCCGCCCAGAGCCTGGCTGACCTCAGGCGGCAGACGCAGCACGGTGAGGTTTTTCAGCCGCGCGAGCTTTCCCGCGTTCTGCTTCCACCACACCGGGCAACTGCTGGCATGGCAGACCACGACAACCTGATCCGCGCGCCCGCAGGCTTTGCGCACGCGGCTCTCATCGGGCTGGCCGATGTCGATCCACAGCTTGATCGCGCCGGTGAGGTCTTTCACCCAGATGTCGGGCTCGTCCACGTCGAACAGACCCTTGGTCAGGGCGATGCCCTCCTGCGCGTACAGCGCGTAGAGCAGCACCCGCACCATCATGCGCTCCTCGGTCTCGGAGGGGTGGCAGGCCAGGGTCAGGGCATGGTCGGCGTAGTAATGCCGGTCCATGTCGGCCACCTGCAGGTCGGCTTTGTAAATCGTTGCTTTCAGCGCCATGGCATGCATCACTCGGGAAGGAAACTCTGCATTGTGCGTTGCCGCGTCACTGTCACCCGCCATTCTGCGGCGCCACATGCCCGCTGACGATGGCGCCGTCGTGCGGCTGCAGGCGGGTAAAGACGGGCAAGGCGAGCAGCGGCAGCGCGGCGAGCAGCAGAAAAGATAGATGAAAGGTCGCCAGCGAGGGCATCAAGTGGTGGGGCGTGAACAGGCCCAGCCACGCAGCGCCCAGTGAAACGCCGAAACTCACGGTGAGTTGCTGCAGCAGCCCGCCCAGGCTGGTGGCGCGACTCAGGCGTTGCGCATCGATGTCGGCATAGGCCAGGGTGTTGGAGGTCATGAACTGGGTGGAGCGCACCAGGCCGTAGAACACGATGGCCGCCGCAATCCACGCCGTTTCGGTGTGCGGCCCGATGAGGGCGAAGGTGGACAGGCTGGTGGTGCAGGCCAGGGCACTGATCAGCAGCAGGGTGCGAAAACCCAGCCGCCGCAGGGCGGTGCCGACGAACACCCGCACCACCGGCGAGGCCACGGCCGACAGAAAGGTGAGCGCGCCCGACTGCACCGGGCTCATGCCCAGCCCGAGTTGCAGCATGAGCGGCAACAGATAAACCGGGCCGTTCATCGCAATGCGGCACAGCCCGCCCGCCAGGGTGGCAATGCCGAAGGCGCGCTCGCGCAGCAGACCCAGATCGACCGCCGGATGCGACCGGCCGCGGCTGTGGTGCCAAAACAGGCCCAGCAGCGCCACCGCCCCCAGCAGCAGCGCGGCCAGCCAGGCGACCGGCAGATGGTCAGCGCCTTCCAGACAGACCTGCACCAAGCCCACCGCCAGGCCGAACAACACGAAGCCCCACAGATCGAAAGCTGGCGGCGCTGGGGCATCGAGGTCGCGGATGAAGCGTGCGGTCAGCGCCATGCCCAGCAGACCGAAAGGCAGGTTGACATAGAAAATCCAGCGCCACGACAGCGCCGTGGTGAGATAGCCGCTGAGCAGCGGCCCGATCACCGGCCCGATGATGGCGGGCAGCGTCGCATAGGTCATGGCGCGAACCAGCTGCGAGCGCGGAAAGCTGCGCAGCAAAATGAGGCGTCCGACCGGCGTCATCATCGCCCCGCCCAAACCCTGCAACACCCGCATGGCCACCAGCATGGGAAAACTGTCGGCCAGCCCGCACAGCACCGAGCCGGTGGTGAACAGCCCCAGTGCGGCCACGAACACGCGGCGCCCGCCGAAGCGGTCGGCACACCAGCCGCTCAGCGGAATGAACACGGCCAGGGTCAACACATAGGCGCTCACCGCCAGACTCATCTGCACCGCGCTGACCTGCAGCGAGCGCGCCATGTCGGGAATGGCAGTGGTGACGATGGTGGCGTCGAGCTGCTCCATCAAGAAGGCGATGGCCACGATGATGGCCACCAGCGGGCGTCCTTGCTGAGCCGAGTCGTCCGTGTTCGGCGACGGCTGTTCAGCGGAAGGGGGGATTTGAGACAACGGGGTGGGCGACAAAAAACGAGGGAGGATCAGCGCTGGCGGTGTTGCGTGATTGTCCGCCAGGACACGAATCACCGCTGCGGCAGTCCCACTTGCTTTTGCCCCGCGCCGAAAAGCACAACACCCCGCCGGGGCGGGGTGTTGTGGGGCGTCGTGCAGACGAGGCGTTTACGGCCGCCCGGTTTACTGGCGCTTGAACAGTTCTACCAAATCGTCGCGCATCGGGGCGGTGGCGGCGACGTTGAGTTTGTAGTCTTTGCCGTCGAAAGTGATTTTGTTGATCATGGCCTCTTTTTTGTTCAGATCCAGCGTGACGGCGCGCAGGGTGGCGGTTTCAAAATATTTGGCGATTTTGGGGTTGCGCGCGGCGATCTCTTGCGGCTGCTTTTGCGCCCAAGTGGTGACGTGGAAAATCACACTGCCCTTGTAGTTGTGCTCGGCCAGTTGTTCCAGCGCAACTTCGAGCAGCGCCATGTTTTCTTCCTTCTTCCACTCGCCGCCAAAGGCGAGATAAATGCCGTCTGACGGCAGGAGGTGGGCGACGGCGGAGGCGATCTCGGCCTTGTCCTTCACCGACTCGAAGGTCAGCTGGGAGTCGGCCTTGTTCACCGTCAAGGTGCCGCCGATGCCGCCGGCCAGATCGTTGCAGATCACGGAACGGTTCACCAGAAGGCCCAGATGCGGACGCTGCATGGTCTGAGCCAGGGCGTTGCCCACCACCCCGCCAGCCATGATGCGGATGGTCTGGATTTCGCTGAAGGTCAGCGGCTTTTTCGCTTCTTGCGCAAACGCGGCCGACGAAAAGGCCAGGGCGGAGAGCGCGACGGTTAACAGAGCTTTTTTCATGGACTTCCTTTCAAAAAGAAAGCATGAGTATCAATTAGTTACATGCACTCAAGTCGATTCCATCCACCTCCGCTTTGATGCAGATCAAGCAAATGCTCGACTGTTGCGCAGCAGACCCTTTTCGGTCCGCTTGTGGCGAAAACGTAATGAGTTGTGTGGAAAAAGTACGTTTCCGTCAGATGATCGCCCTTAATTTACAGTGCCTTTCAAGGTCAATCCCTAAACTACGGCAGTTCCGTTGACCTCCAACACGAGACCCCGACACCCCGGGCGACTCGCCCCAGACTGCAGCCCCTTGCAATCCGTTTTCGCACCGATGGATCAATCCCACCCTTCCAACAGATCGCGGCGTCCGCAGCGGGCCCTGTTGGCGCTGAATCTGGTCGGATACGCTGCGGGCGCCCTCACGATTCTGGGCTACGGGCTGATCGGGCTGCTGCCCACTTTTGTGGCCTGGGCCTACTTTCTGGCCGGGGCGCTGGGCAACATCGGGCTGTATTTCTGGATACAGGGCCTGAGCGACGAAGCGGTTCGCACCAAAACCTACCCCACCTACGTCTTTCTGCTGCTCAACGTGGGCGTGCAGCTGGGCTTTGCCATCTGGCAACCGCAGATTGCGTTCATCGCCATGCTGATCCTGATTGGCATCGTGCCCATCGAAGTGCTGCGCTTTCGCCGTCGCCAGATCGTGTTCATGTACGGCCTGATCGCGGCGATGACCCTGATCGCTCTCTTGTTGAGTGCGGGCCGCTGGAGCATTCCCACTAACGGCTGGACGCAGCAGACGCTGCTGTGGATTGCGTTCACCGAAGCGCTGGCTTTCAGCATCGCCACGCAGTTGTTCAAGGAGCGCTTCAGCCGCAAGCTGGTGCAGCACAACGAGCAGATCCGCGACGAGTACAAGACCTATCGCACCATCGCCCATCGCGATGATCTCACCGGCTTGGCCAACCGCCGGGCGTTCATGCAGAAACTGAGCGCCACGCTGGTCAAGCATCCGCATCAGGCTCTGGCCGTGGGCATGATCGATCTCGACCGCTTCAAGATCGTCAACGACCGTCTGGGCCATTCGGTGGGAGATCAACTGCTGGTGGCCGTGGGCCAGCGTCTGCGTAGCGTGCTGCGCCAGACCGATGTGCTGGCGCGGCTGGGCGGAGACGAGTTCGTGGTGATGTTCACCGGGTACACCTCGCTCGACCAGCTGCGCGCAGTGGCCGACCGATTGGTCAAAAGCATGGAGCAGGAGTTCACGGTGCAGAGCCACGCCCTGCAGATCGGGCTGTCGCTGGGCATCGTCATTCAGCAGCAAGCGCAGCCGGTGGATGCGCTCACCTTGATGCGCCGCGCCGATCTGGCGATGTACGCCTCCAAGGAAGGCGGCCGTCAGCAGTACCGCTTTTTCGACCAGCATATGGAAGACGCCCTGCAGGAGCATGATCGCAAGCTCAACTGGGTGCTCGACGCGCTGCATCACAACCGGCTGGAACTGCACTACCAGCCCATTCTGTCACTCGATGGCGGCACGGCTGCGGGCGTGGTTGGCGTCCACAGCGCCGAAGCGCTGCTGCGCCTGCGCGACGCCGACGGCGTGCATACCGCGGGCGCCTTCGAGTCGGTGCTGGATGACGAGCAAATCGGTGTGCCGGTCGGGCGTTTCGTACTGTCTGCCGCGCTCGATCAGGCGCAGCGCTGGCATCTGCAGGGCCGGGAGATTCAGGTCAACGTCAACATCAGCCCGCGCCATTTTCTCGATCCGCAGTTTCTCTCCGACCTGCGCACCGCGCTGGAACGCCATCCGCAATGTCCGCCGGAACGGCTCGTGCTCGAAGTCACCGAGCATGGCTCCGAGCTCGACAGCCGCATGGCCAGCTTTGTCGTCAGCCGGTGCCGCCATCTCGGCGTGCGGGTCGCGCTCGACGACTTCGGCACCGGCAGCGCCAGCCTCACCCATCTGCAACAACTCGAGGTCTCGTCGGTCAAGATCGACCGCAGCTTCACCCGCGACCTGTTCACCAGCGGCGCCGGGCTGAGCATCACTTACGGGCTGCTGCGCACCGCCGCGCTGATGGGCCTGGCCGTGGTGGCCGAGGGGGTGAGCACGCCGCAACACGCGCTGGCGCTGGCCTCCATGTCGTGTCGCCGTTTTCAGGGCTATGCCATCGCCCGGCCGATGACCGCCGAAGCCATGGATGCCTGGCTCACCACCTGGCGCTCGCAACTGCCTTGGGCGGCCTTGCTGCCCAAGCAGGCGCAAATCTCGCCCGATGCGATCCACGCCCTGGTGCAGCACAACAACACCGCGCTGCACGCCGAGCGCGGCACCATCAGCGCGGAAGAACGCAAGCAGCTCATCGAGCCAGATGCCCAGAACGCCTGCGCCCTGGGCCTGTGGTGCCACGAAAACGGCGCGCGTTACAGCAACCGGCCCGGATTTCTGAGACTGATGCGCGAACATCATGTGTTTCACAACCGGCTGCGCGAAGAACTGGCCGAGGCCCCGCTAAGCCCGGAGTCGGCCAGGATCAAGAGCCTGGGCGAGCAAAGCCGCATCATTCGGCACCAGTTCTGGAATCTGATTCTGCTGGGCGTCGACAAGCCCGTCGAATCTGACCAAGAGGAAGTCAACTCAACCGAATTCAACAGCGTGTTCGAGCCGGCTCCGGCCGAGTCCATCGAAGCGCCCTCCACCCCGCCAGCACTCAAACTCGTTCTGTGAGTATTTTTTGGTGAAATGAGCGGGCGCTGCAAGCCTTGCCGCTTGCATTGCCTCTGCGCCGCATGAACACTCCATCACAACAAGACGCTTTCGCTCGTGCGCAGCATGTCCGGCCTCCGCCACTCGTGGGGTGCCCGCCTGCAGCGTGCCGCGGCCCAGACTGAACATGACGCAGCGCGCCCCTGATCAAAACCCAGACAACCGCCCCGCACCGTCCACCGCCCTGCTGAACCGCACTCTCGCAGGTTATGTGCTCTACGCGGTGCTGCTGCTCGTCTATGCCGCAACGGGGCTGCTGCCCTGGCTGGCTGCCGTCGCCTACGGCCTGCTCGGGGTGACGGTCAATCTGCTCCTGCTCAACTGGCTGCTCTACTTCCCCCGGACGCAGAACAGCGCAGAGGATTTTCCGGTCACGCTGTTCCTGCTGCTCAACGCCGGGCTGCAGTTCCTGTTCTTCGCCTTGTTGCCGTCAGTGGGGGCGCTGTTCCTGCTGCCGCTGTTTGCGCTGATTCCAATCGCCGCGCTGCATGTGCGTCGGCTTCAGATTGCCGCCAGCCTGCTGCTGCTTGCGGCGCTCAGCGCGGTGGCGATAGGACTCAGTCCTGGCCGAATTCAGTTGCCCATGGCGGACGGGCAGCAGCGCACACTGGCATGGGCTGCCGTGCTGACCGTGCTTGCCTTCGGCGCCACGCTCATGATGACCGTCGAAGGCTTCAGCCGCGCGCTCATCAAGGACAACCTGCGGCTGACCAAGGCGTTCAAGGCGCTGCGCCGCTTCGCCCTGCGCGACGAGCTGACCGGGCTGGCCAATCGCCGCATCTTTCTCGATCACCTCAACGAGCTGATGCAGCGCCGCCCGAACCAGACGCTGACCATCGGGCTGATGGATCTCGACCGCTTCAAATCCGTCAACGACCGGCTGGGCCACATCATCGGCGATCAGTTGCTGGTCGCCGTGGGACAACGGCTGCGCGGTGTGCTGCGCGAGGGCGATCTGCTGGCGCGTTTCGGCGGCGATGAGTTCGTGGTGCTGCTGCCCGGCTACAGCACCGAACAGCAGCTCAGCTACATCGCCAAACGGCTGGTGAACTGCATCGAAGCGCCGTTCATCATTCAAGGCAACAGCCTGCAGATCGGGCTGTCGCTCGGTCTGGTGGTACAGCAGCCCGATGCGCCCGTCGACGCGCAAACCCTGGTGCGGCGGGCCGACATGGCCATGTATGCGGCGAAGAAAAACGGCCGACAGCAATACCGCATCTTCGATCAGCAAATGGAAGACGCCATGCAGGAGCGGCACCGCAAGCTGCAATGGGTGCAGTCGGCGCTGCGCGACAACCGGCTGGAACTGCAGTATCAGCCGATCCTGTCTCTGCAGGCGGCATCGGCCGCCAAAGGGGCGGAACCGCAGGTGCAGATCGACGGCGCCGAAGCCCTGCTGCGGCTGCGCGACGCGGCGGGCCTGCACCGCGCAGCGACTTTCGAGGCCGTGCTCGACGACGACACCCTGGCCGTGGCGGTGGGCCGTTTCGTGCTGGCCGCGGCCATGCGCCAGGCCGACGCCTGGTTCGGTGCGGGGCGCGCGCTGCAGATCAGCGTCAACATCAGTCCGCGGCATTTTCTCGATCCGCAATTTCTTTCCGACCTGCGCAGCGTGCTGGCCCAGCACCCGCAGTGCCCGCCCGGCCTGCTGGCGCTGGAGCTGACCGAGCACGGCTCCGAGCTCGACGGCGCGATGGCGCGCTTCATGGTCGCGCAATGCCGCCAGCTGGGCGTGCAGGTCATCCTCGACGACTTCGGCACTGGCAGCGCCAGCCTGATCCACCTGCAGCAGCTCGAAATCACCTCGGTCAAGATCGACCGCAGCTTCACCCATGACCTGTTCACCAGCGGCGCGGGCCTGAGCATTTCCTACGGCCTGCTGCGCATCGCCGAGCTCATGGGGCTGGAAGTGATCGGCGAAGGCGTGGGCTCGGCGCAGCATGCGCTGGCGCTGTCGTCCATGGGCTGTCGGCGCTTTCAGGGCTACGCCATTTCGCCGCCGCTGTCGCTGTCCGACTTCGAAGTCTGGCTGGCCAACTGGCCCCAACTCATCCCCTGGACGGCCTCGCTGCGCCACCAGCCGGCCATCTCGGCCGATGCCATTCAGGCCCTGGTGTGGCACAACGCCGTGGCGCTGCGCGCGCAGCAAGACACCCTGAGCGAGAGTGAGCGTCAGCAGTTTCTCAAGCCGAACGGCGCGCTGCAAAGCGAGCTGGGTCTTTGGTGCCAGACCCATCAGGCGATGTATGAAGATCGGCCCGCGTTCCTGCGCCTGATTCGCGAGCTGCACATCTTTCACACCCGACTGCGCGAGCAGCTGGCGACCAGGGCGCCGATCGAGCCGGCGCAGGCCGCGCAGCTCAAGGCGCACAGCCGCGTGGTGCGGCATCAGTTCTGGAATCTGGTGCTGGTGAACATTCCGCCCATGGCGGCGGAATCGGCGTCACGCCAAGCGGGCCGAGATGCCGACCGAAACGCCGACTCGCGCTCCGGCGGTTTCGACAGCTCGATGCACCCCACCTTGCCGCTATAACGCTCTCAGCTTGACGCCAGCACCCGCACCTGCTGCGCGGCGAGCTTGGCGTTGGCGCGCGCGGCGTCGGTCGATTCGGCGCGGGCCAGCGCCACGCCCATGCGGCGTTTCACAAAACTCTCGGGTTTGCCGAACAGCCGCAGATCCGTTCCGGGTATGGCCAGCGCCGCCTCCACCCCTTCGAAGCGCACGCCGCGCGCCTCGACTGCCCCGTAGATCACCGCGCTGGCGCCCGCGGTCTTGAGCGACGGGTCCACCGGCAGGCCGAGTATGGCCCGGGCGTGCAGCTCGAACTCGCTCTGCCACTGGGTGATGAGGGTGACCAGCCCGGTGTCGTGCGGGCGCGGGCTGACCTCGCTGAACCAGACCTGTTCGCCCTTGACGAACAGTTCCACGCCAAAAATGCCGCGCCCGCCCAGCGCTTCGGTGATGCGCCGCGCCATGTCTCGGCTGCGCTCCAGCGCCACCGGGTTCATGGGGTGCGGCTGCCAGCTTTCCACATAGTCGCCAGCCACTTGCACATGGCCGATGGGTTCGCAGAAGTCGGTGCGCACGGCGCCGTCGGCGCCCACGCTGCGCACGGTGAGCTGGGTAATTTCATAATCGAAGTCGATGAAACCCTCGACGATCACACGGCTCTGCGCCACGCGCCCGCCCGACATCGCCGCCTCCCAGGCGGGGCGCACGTCGGCCGGGCCGTCGAGCTTGCTCTGCCCCTTGCCCGAGGAACTCATCACCGGCTTGACCACGCAGGGATAGCCGATGCCGCCATCGATCGCGGTCTGCAGTTGCTCCAGCGAATCGGCGAAGGCATAGGGCGAGGTGGCCAGACCCAACTCTTCGGCGGCCAGTCGGCGGATGCCTTCGCGGTTCATGGTCAGCCGCGCCGCGCGGGCTGTGGGAATGACGGTCACCACACCGGCAGCCTCCAGCTCTTCGAGCACTGGCGTGGCGATGGCCTCGATTTCCGGCACCACCAGATGCGGTTTTTCCTTGAGGATGAGGGCGCGCAAAGCCTCGGGATCGGTCATTTGAATCGTGCGGGCATGGTGCGCCACCTGCTGCCCCGGCGCGTGGTCATAGCGGTCCACCGCGATGGTTTCCACGCCCAGGCGCTGCAGCGCGATGAGCACTTCCTTGCCCAGTTCGCCCGCGCCGAGCAGCATCACGCGGGTGGCCGTAGGGGAAAGCGGGGTGCCAAGGGTCGTCATGTCAAAGTCCTTCACGATTTAGAAAGCGCCGGCCAAGGCATTGACCGTCAGCGCCAGAATCACCACATTGAAAAAGAACGCCGCCACGCTGTGCAGCAACACCAGATGGCGCACATGCCGCCCGGCGATGTTCACGTCCGAGGTCTGAAAGGTCATGCTCAGCACCACGGAAAAATAGAGATAGTCCCAATAATCGGGCACCTGATTGTTGGGGAACATCAGCGCAGGCGTGCCCGCCGTGCGCGCGGTGTAGTCGCTATGGGCGTATTGCAGGGCGAAGATCACCGAAAAAAACAACCAGGACAGCACGATGCTGCTCCCGGCCAGCGCCAGCGTGCCGGGGTGACCGCGCACCGCATGCAACTCCACCGACAGCGCAGCGAACACCGCACCCGACAGCACCAGGCTGAACAGCAGCACCGTCCAGCGTCCTTCGGCCTCCAGCTCGGTGCGGCGCTTGAGGGTTTCGGTCGTGGCGTGCGCCATCATCCAGGCGGTGCTGACAAGAAACAGCAGCGCACTGGCATCAAACGCCCAGAGCAGCGCAATGGTGTGCGGCAAAGTGGCACTGAGCACCACCCACAGCACCACGCCCAGCGCAATGGCCGCGCTCAAACGCGGGCGGTGGCTGAGTGTGCGGTAGAGGGTGAGAAGCGGATTGCGCATGGGACATGAAGTGTAGGGTGAGTTCAAAGCGACATGCCCGGCGATGAATCCGTCGGGCTCCTAGAATTGCGCACCGCAACATCGCGCCCGCCTCTCTCCCTTCACGACCAAGGTTCGCCATGACCGCCGACACGTCCACCGACTTCCCCGATCTGTCGCATATCGCCCCCCGCGAAAAAGCCGAAATCCTCGCCCAGGCCCTGCCCTATATCCGTAAATTTCACGGCAAAACTCTGGTCATCAAATACGGCGGCAACGCCATGACCGACCCGGCCCTGCAGCAAGACTTTGCCGAGGACGTGGTGCTGCTCAAGCTGGTGGGCATGAACCCGGTGGTGGTGCATGGCGGCGGCCCGCAGATTGACGAGGCTTTGAGCCGCGTGGGCAAGAAGGGTACCTTCGTGCAAGGCATGCGCGTGACCGACGACGAAACCATGGAAGTGGTGGAATGGGTGCTGGCCGGCCAGGTGCAGCAAGACATCGTCGGCCTGATCAACCACGCCGGCGGCAAGGCAGTGGGACTGACCGGGCGAGACGGCGGCTTGATTCGCGCGCGCAAACTGCGCATGCGCGACCGCGAGAATCCTGAAGCCGAGATCGACGTGGGCCAGGTGGGCGAAGTGGCGGCCATCGACCCTTCGGTGGTCAAGGCGCTGCAGGACGATCAGTTCATTCCGGTCATCTCGCCCATCGGCTTCGGCGAGGACAACGCCTCGTTCAACATCAACGCCGACGTGGTGGCGGGCAAGCTGGCCGAAGTGCTGCGCGCCGAAAAGCTGCTGCTGCTCACCAATATTCCCGGGGTGATGAACAAGAAAGGCGAACTGCTCACCGATCTCACCGCGCATGAAATCGACGACATGTTCGCCGACGGCACCATTTCCGGCGGCATGCTGCCCAAAATCTCATCCGCGCTGGAAGCCGCCAAATCCGGCGTCAACTCGGTGCACATCGTCGATGGCCGAATTCCGCACGCCATCCTGCTGGAAGTGCTGACCGAACAGGCCTTCGGCACCATGATCCGTTCGCATTGAGTACCCTGGCGCTGGCCTCGTTCAGCGGCGGCAAGGATTCGATGCTCGCCGTGCAGCGCGCCCGCGAAAGCGGGCTGGAGGTGCGCTGGCTGCTGGCCATGCTCGAAGAAACCGGTCAGCGTCTTCGCAGCCACGGCGTGCCGCTGGCGTTAATGCAGGCGCAGGCAGACGCCTTGGGGCTGGAACTGGTGACGGCCGCAGCAAGCTGGGACAACTACCACGCCAGATTCGTCGCGCAGTTGAAGGCGCTGGCCGCGCGCGGCGCGCAGGTCGCGGTGTTTGGCGACATCGACCTGCAGGCCCACCGCGACTGGGAAGAACGGGTCTGCACCCAAGCCGGTTTGCAGGCATGCCTGCCGCTGTGGGGGCAGGCGCGGCTGGCGCTGGTGGACGAGTTTCTGGCGCAGGGCTGGCACGCCCGCGTGGTTTGCGTGGACAGCCGTTTTCTTGACGACGCGTATTGCGGTCGGGAGTTCGATGCCGAATTCATCGCCAGCCTGCCAGCGGGCATTGACGCCTGCGGCGAGAACGGCGAGTTCCACACCTTCGTGTTCGACGGCCCGGCGTTCTCCCGCCCGGTGGAGCATCGCGTTACCGGGCTGACTCCCTGGACCGCACCCGCACGCTTCGGCGCGGTGCGCTACTGTTTTGCCAATCTGGATTTGCCACATGCCGCGTAATCCGGCTTGCGCAGCAAGTCAGACCGTCTGGCTGCTCGACCTCGACAACACCCTGCACGACGCCTCCTGGCGTGTGTTTCCGCTGATGAATGCGCAGATGACTGCCTTCATCGAACGCCATCTGGGCGTGGAGCGAGCGGAAGCCAACCGCATTCGCGCCCATTTCTGGCAACGCTACGGCGCCACACTGCTGGGCCTGATGCACGAGCACGGCGTGGACGCCGCGCAGTTTCTGCGCGAGACGCACGACTTTCCCCACCTGCCGCGCATGCTGCGCTGCGACGGCAGCGAACGCGCCGCGCTGGCGCGTCTGCCGGGTCGCAAGCTGGTGCTCACCAATGCCCCGCGCAACTATGCCCGCCGCGTGCTGAAAACACTCAAACTCTGGCCGCTGGTCGACGGCCTGATCGCGGTGGAAGACATGGGGATGTTCCACAAACTGCGCCCCAAGCCGGATGCGCGCATGCTGCGCCATGTGCTCGCCCGCCACCGACTCAGGCCCGCGCAATGCGTGCTGGTCGAAGACACGCCCGGGCATTTGCAAGCCGCCCGCCGCATCGGCCTGCGCGCGATCTGCCGATGGAACGCACCGGCCTGCACGGACGGCCGGATTTCGTCGCCGCGCGCATACGCAGCCTGAATGAACTCAGGCAAATCTGAATTCAACCCAGATTTTCCATTAGGACATGGGATGATGGTGCGACGGATTGGGGATGGATTTGGCACTGCGCGACAAGCCCATAGCCGTAGCTATGGGCGCGAAGCGCGGGGGCGAAGACGCCCCAATCCGCCCGCCAGCGCCCATGTAGGGGCGTAGCCCCGCCTAATAGAAATTCTGGGTTCAACCCAGATCATCCAGCGCGTCGCCCAGTTCCTTGGCGCGCTGATCGGCCGCGTGCAAGGCGCGGATGATCGTGGTCTGCATATCGGCCGCATCGAACACGCCCAGCGCCGCTGCGGTGGTGCCGCCTTTGCTGGTGACGTTGGCACGCAAGGTGGCCAAGGGCTCGCTGCTGCCCTGCGCCAACGCGGCTGCCCCGGCCAGCGTGGCTAGAGCCAACTCGCGCGCCTGCGCGCCGCTCAAACCGAGTTCTTCGCCAGCGCGCGTCATGGCTTCGGCCAGGTAAAACGCATACGCCGGGCCCGAGCCAGACACCGCGGTGACCGCATCGAGCAGGTCTTCACGCTGCACCCACACCCGCCGACCCGCAGGGGCCAGCAGGGCATCGGCCAGGGCGCGATCGGCCTCGCTGGCCTGCGCGCTGGCGAACAGTCCGGTGATGCCCTGACCGATGAGCGCCGGGGTGTTGGGCATGGTGCGCACCATGCGCTGCGCGCCGGTCTGCCGCTCGATGGCACGGCAGCGCACCCCGGCCATGATGCTGACGTGCAGCGCGTCGCCCAGATGCGCTCGGCAGTCGGCCGCAGCCTGCGCGAACTGCTGCGGCTTCACCGCCCAGACCACGGCCTGCGCGTCGCGCAACGCGGCGTTGGGCGCTTCCAGAATCTGCACACCGGGAAAACACTGCTGCAACCGCGCGCGCTGTTCGGCGAAGGGCTCGACCACGCGCAGGCTGGCGGGTTGCGCCCCCGAGGTCAGCAGCCCGCCGATCAGGGCGCTGCTCATATTGCCGCCGCCGATGAAGGCGGTGATGGGCAGGGAAACGGAGTGGATCGCAGGAGAAGTCAGGTTCGCATTCATGCCGCACATTATTCCTGCAAGTCGGCGCCTGCAATTCACCGATAATTCTTGCTCCATGCGTGTTCTTGCCCTCGATACCAGCACCGAAGCCCTGAGCGTTGCGCTCAGCGTGGACGGCCACTGCCGCAGCTTCGACGAAGCCGGCGGCCCGCGCGCCTCGCAGCGGCTGCTGCCTTTGTGCGCCGAGTTGCTGCGCACGGCCGGGCTGCAATTCGCCGATCTCGATCTGATCGGCATGGGCGCCGGGCCGGGCGCGTTCACCGGGCTGCGCACGGCCGCGTCGGCGGCGCAGGGGCTGGCCTATGCCCTGCACCTTCCGGTGGCGCGCGTCGACACGCTCATGGCGCAGGCGGAAACCGCCTTTGCGCTGCTGCGCAGCGACGGCACGGTGTTGCCCGATCCGGTGCAAGCCGAGCCGGGCACGGTGGTGCTCGTGGCGAACGACGCGCGCATGGGCGAGTTGTATTGGGAGCTGTTTCGCGCCCAGGCATCGGGCTGGCAAAGTCTGCACCGGCCGACCGTGCAGCGGCCCGAGCACGCGGTGCTGGCCTGGGCCGAGGTGCTGGCCGATCTGCCCGAACATCTGGAGACCGGTGTGCTGCCCCGCTTGCTGGCCTGCGGCAATGCCTGGAGCGAGCATGCAGACGCCCTCTCCGCCGCCTTCGCCTCGCACGCCAGCGACAACCCGCGCCTGTTCGCCCTGAACCGCGCGATACTGCGCGCCGTGGCCTGCACGCCGTCGGCCGCCGCCGTGGCCCGGCTGTCGCTGCAGCAACACGCCGCCGGACTGACCGTCTCTGCGGCGCTGGCGCAACCTATTTATGTCCGCGACAAAGTGGCCTTGACCACGGCGGAGCGCGAACTGGCTCGCGCTGCCTTATGAACGCCCGGCTGCGTCCGCACGACTCGTCTGGCGCCATTGCCCCGGCTGGGCAGTCGGCGCACGCCCTGCGACCGATGACCCCCGCCGACCTCGACGCCGTGGCGCAGATCGAAAACACGGTGTACGACTTTCCCTGGAGCCGGGGCAACTTCGCCGACTCCCTCACCGCGCAATATCACGCTCAGGTGCTCACCGACGAGACCGACACCGTGCGCGGCTATTTCGTGGCCATGCCCGGCGTGGAAGAAATGCATCTGCTCAATATCTCGGTCGATCCCGCGGTGCAGGGCCAGGGTTTGAGCCTGCTGATGCTCGATGCCGTGGTTTTGCTCAGCCGGGCCGATGGCGCCTACCTGCTCTGGCTGGAAGTGCGTCCGAGCAATACCCACGCCGTGCGCATTTACGAGCGCTACGGCTTCTACCCCATCGCCCGCCGACGCGACTATTACCCCTCGGTCGATACGCAAGGCCGCGCCAGCCGGGAAGACGCACTGGTGATGTCCGCGCAGGTGGACGATCTGCTGCAACGCCGCGGCCTGCGTCCAGCCTGACCGCGCCCAGCCCGCATGACTGAGCCCAGCCCTCGCCTCACCCCGCAAACCCTGCAGTGGACGCAGACGCTCGGCCTCGGGCCGCTGTTCGTGCGGCGCGAAGTTCTGCGCGAGCAGCAAGCTCAGCCCGTTCCCGAAGCTGCACCGGAAGTCATCGCAACCCCCGCCACTGCAAAGCCGGTCGCGCAGCCGCCCAAGCCCAACCGCCCCATCCCGCCGCCACGACCTGCGTCCTCCATCCCCATCGCGGATGCCGCGCGGATTGAAACCATCGCCCGCATGGACTGGGACGAGCTGCAAGCCGGCGCTCAGGCCTGCCGCGCCTGCAAACTCGGCAGCAGCCGACACCAGGCCGTATTCGGCAGCGGCTCCACGCAAGCCCGCTGGATGATCATCGGCGAGGCGCCCGGCGCCGAAGAAGACCGCCAAGGTCAGCCCTTTGTCGGCGCCGCGGGGCAATTGCTCGACGCCATGCTGCAGGCCATCGGCCTAGACCGCAGCGCCAACGACCCCGAGCGCGCGGTTTACATCGCCAATGTGCTCAAGTGCCGTCCGCCGGGCAACCGCAACCCCGAGCCCGAAGAAGTGGGCCAATGTGCGCCCTGGCTAGAGCGCCAGGTGGCCCTGCTGCAGCCGCAGCTCATTCTCGCTCTGGGCCGGTTCGCGGCGCACAGCCTGCTCGGCAGCCAAGCGCCCATCAGCCAGTTGCGCGGGCAGGTGCACGAGTTCGCCGGCATTCCCGTGATCGTGAGCTATCACCCGGCCTATCTGCTGCGCAACCCGGCCGACAAGGCCCGCGTCTGGCGCGATCTGTGTTTCGCCCGCGATCTTGCCGACGCCGCGGCAGCAAAAACCGCAGAAACTCAGTCCGAGTCCGAATAAGACCGGCCTGTCTGCGCCATGCGCAACACGATTTCTGCGACTTTTTTCACGCTTTTTGGCGCCGCGATCACAGCGCATGGGGTTGACCCTGAGCGGCGCCCGCAGGTCAATCCAGAACAATGTAAAGAATCAAACAAAGGGCGCAATGCCGCGTTTTGCACCGCAAAGTCATACCGGGGGTATGACCGGCACCGCCCGCAAACCTGGAGAGAGACATGCAGATCGACACCGCTTTTTTCATCAATGCCATCGGCATTGCCATCATGATCTACGGCCTGGTGGATGTTTTGCTGCTGCGCAGCAAGATTCCCGGCGGGCAGGTGGGCAAAGCGTGGAAGGGCCTGACCCTGTTGATCGGGCTGTTTACCGCGGGCTATCTCGTCTCGCCCTTTTTCAGCACCCTGCCCGCAGATTCCATCCGCATCATCGTCTCGCTGATTTTCCTGTTTGGCGCGGTGTACGTGATCCTCACCGTGCGTCTGCTTTACCGCATCATCGCCGAGCTGGCGTCCTGACCGCATTGTGCTCAACAAAAAAGCCCGGTTAGACCGGGCTTTTTCGTAGGTGCGAATGAAGACTTCGCAGACGATTAGTGCATTTCGTCGCGGATGTAGAGATCGCCCTTCAGGCTGGCGATGTAGGCCGCGATGTCCTGCAGATCCTGCGTGTTGTACTGCGCCACCATGCCGCTCATGATGGCGTTGTTGCGGCCATATAGCGGGGTCTGGTGCTTGGCCTGGTATTGCTGCAGGGCGTGGAACAGATAGCTCTGGTATTGACCGGCCAGTTTGGGATAGTTGGGGGCGATGGGTTTGTCGAGACCCGCGCCGTGGCAGGCAATGCAGCCGCCTTTGTTCACCAGTTCTTCACCCTTTTTGATGTCGGCGGCGTTGGCCAGTTGGAACATTTGGGCCAGGGCCAAGGCAGTCGCTGCCAGCAGAACAATTTTTTTCATCAAGGATCTCCGCGCTTGTTATTTGATGGGCTGGCCTTTGGCCGTAGCGTAGTAGGCGGCAATATCGGCCATTTGCTGGTCGGTCAGCGACGCGGCGATGGCGCGCATGGTCGGGAAACGGCGGTTGCCGTTTTTGTATTCCTTCAGCGCATCGACGATGTATTGCGCGTTTTGCCCGTTGATCATGGGCACGGCAAAAATTTCAGGGAAGGAGGAGCGATAGCCGCCCCCCATGTTGTGGCAGCCCTGGCAGCTGGCCACGAGCTTGGCGCCTTCTGCGGCATTGCCAACGACGTTCTGCGCGTGGGCGGACGCCGCAAGCATCAGGGAAGCGAGAAAGAGGACTTTTTTCATCATTGCAGGCGCGAGAGTCTTGAGAGCCATCAAACAAGCGCCCCATTATAGGGAGGCAGCACGCCTCATCGCGTCATTTTGTCGCAGTCAAGACTTAACGCGTTCCTGAATTGACAAAACGCAGACTCCATGCCTTTGAATCAGGATGTAACCAGCTCCTGACCGGCAAAGCTTTGCCGATAGTCTTCGGGCAGCATGTCGCACAGTTGCTGCCTGACCTTGTCCGCCTGCACTGATCCGGCGATTTCGGTGATGAGTGCGAGACATTCCTGCAGCGCGGCCAGCACGGCCTCCGGCTGGTCGGCGGCGCGCAGGTGCGCCCGTGCCGGCCCGCTCTGAGCGCCGAGCAGTCGCTCCAGCATGTCGAACATATACATGCGCGACAAGGCTATGGAGCGCCGGGGCGGCGGCGCTACGGCTTGCGCCAGTTGCGACGCCGCCACGCTGGATGGGCTCGGCTCGGGTGCCGAAGGAGCCTGAACGGATGCATTTGAGGTCCGCTTCAGCGGCGCCTCCACGGGCTCCGGCGCATTCGCAAGCCCCACGCGCTCGACATAGCCAGCGGCGAGCAGTTCCCGCGCGAGTTCCTGCACCTCTTGCCCCATCAAGGCGCACAACTCGCCGATGGCGCGCTGGCCGTCGCACAGAATCAGCACATGCCGCTGCCTTGCACTCAGTGCCTGACTGCGCTGCTGTTGCTCGCGGCGGCCGGCCGAGGTTTTTCGCAACACATCAGCCAAGGTCAAGTTGCTCATTTCACCCCCTTAAAAGAGGGGGTACTGTAAAGATTGCAAATGACCGCGGCGTGACACCGCAAGCGTAAAAAGCGCAACAAAAACAGCAGTCTCTCAAGGAAACGCCGGGCCGCCCCAAGTTTCCTTGACCCCCGCGGGGGGCGGGTCGGCGAGCCGGCCCTGGGGGTGCTCAGACGAACCTAAGTCTGCCTCTGTCAGAATCTGCGCCACAAAACCACAACCCCTCACCACACCATGCACCTCTACCTTCTGGCCATCGCCGCCCTTCAAGGCGTGACCGAGCTGTTTCCCATTTCCAGCCTGGGGCACAGCATTCTGATTCCGGCCCTGTTTCATTGGCCCATCGACCGCACGGCAGACTGGTTTCTGCCCTTCATCGTGGTGCTGCATCTGGGCACGGCCACCGCGCTGCTGATCTATTTCTGGCGCGACTGGGCGCGGCTGATCGGTGGCTGGCTGCGCGCGGGCGGCAAGACGTCCAACCCCGACGCCCGTCTGCTCTGGCTGATCGTGGCGGGCACCATTCCTGCCGGGCTGCTTGGGCTGCTGCTGGCGCACAAGATCAAGGCGCTGTTCGGCGGCTTCACCTTCGCGGCGATCGCGCTGATGCTCAACGGCCTGCTGCTGCTGGGCGGCGATGCACTCAAGCACCGGCGCGGGCTGATCGCCCTGCCGGAACTGGGCTGGCTGCGCGCCTTCCTCATTGGCTTGGCGCAGGCGCTGGCCCTGATTCCGGGGTTTTCGCGCTCCGGGGCCACGCTGGTCGCCGGTCTGGGCCTGGGCTTGAACTATGCCGACTCGGCGCGGTTTTCGTTTTTGCTCGCCACGCCCATCATCGCGGCAGCGGGCGTACTCGAAGTGCCCAAGCTGATGCACGCCGGCGTGCCGCATGAACTGCTGGGCACGATTGCCGCGGCCGGGGTGCTGGCCGGGGTGTTCGCCTGGCTGTCCACCTGGTTTTTGATGCGCTGGTTCACGGACCACGAAATGAAGGCGCTGCGGCCGTTCGGCATTTACTGCCTGCTGCTGGGCGCGGTGGCGTTACTTGTCGGCTGAGCCTACGTTTTGCCTGAAATTTCGCCTGACAAACACGCCGCCGGGCAGCCCCACGCGTTTCTCGCCTACTTGGGGGGCTGACGCGCTGCGGCAGGTCTGGAGGCAGTCAACAGCGCTTGCACCGCGGCCACGCGCCGTCGGCTGACGGGCAGGGTGTCGGGCACGCCGTGCAGATGCAAAGTCCAGGTGGCGTTGTCGGTCTCTGTACTTCCGGCCTCGGGTTCCGGCGCGATGCCCTCCGGCGGAGTCATCGGCCGCTCCAGGCTGCGAATCGCGGGCGCCGCAACCAGCGCGCTGCGGTGAATGCGCACGAGATGCTCGGCGTAGCGCTGCTCCAGATCGGTCAATGAGAGGTCCACCAGATACTGCTGCTCAGCGGTGCGCAGGGTGGTGTATTTGGCCTCGGCGCGGCAATACAGAATGTCGGCCAGCGGCACGCGCTTGAGCGCGCCATGATGCTGCACCGTCAGGTACACGGTTTCCACCGCAGCGGGTGCTTGCTGCTCCGCACCCTGGGCACGCAGCCACAGCACGGCCTTGCCCATCGCCTGGGCCAGGCGCTCGCGCCGCACCGGTTTGGTGAGATAGTCGACGGCCGATACGCCGAAGGCATCGAGCGCATGCTGCTCGTGGGCGGTCACGAACACGATGGCGGGATGGTGCAGGCCGGGATCGCCCGTCAGCCGCCGGGCCAGTTCCATGCCCGTCTGCCCCGGCATCTGGATATCGAGCAGCAGCACGTCAAAACGCTGCGCACGAAGCAGCACCCAAGCCTCGGCCGCGTCGGCCGCTTCGTCCACTATGGCCTGCGCGGTTTCGGGCAGTTCGGCGAGCAGGCGGCGCAGGCGGCTGCGGGCCAGCGGTTCGTCGTCAACGATGAGCACGTTCATAGCGGTAAGCGTAACCGCGCCCGCCAGCGGGCCAGGCCGTCCTCGACGACTTCGCCCTGATCGACCTCGGCCGCAATGTCGTACAGCAGATGCAGGCGCTGGCGAATGTTGCGCAGCGCCGTGCCGGTGCCATGACGGCGCGGCGGGGGCGTGTCGCTCAGCGCGGGCAGATCGTTGCGCACGGTGACTTCGATCTGCCCCAGCCGCCGGGCCACATCGATGTCGATCTGCACCCTGCGGCTGCTGCGCTCGACGCCATGCCGCACCGCGTTCTCCACCAGCGGCTGCAGGGTCAGCGCCGGAATGCGGATTTGCAGCAGGGTGTCGTCGACCTGCCATTGCACTCGCATGCGCTCGCCGAAACGCACCGACTCGATGTCGAGGTAGCGCCGCGCCAGATCCATTTCCTGCTCCAGCGTCACCAGCGTGCCCGGCTTGCCCACGCTGGCGCGGAACAGTTCGGCCAGATCGTCGAGCACGGTCTCGGCGCGCTCGGGCTGCTCGCGCACCAGGGCGCTGGCGGCGTTGAGGGTGTTGAACAGAAAGTGCGGGCGGATGCGCGACTGCAGTTCACTCAACCGCGCCTGCATGTCGATCGGCGTGAAGGCCCGTGCGCGCAGTTGCAGATAGTGCACAAAGACCAGCGCCAGCGCCGCCCCCGCCAGCGCAGCCTGCCAGGGCTGCTGTGCAGCGCGCGGCGCAAGCGCGTCGAACAAGGGCTGCACCAGCAGATTCAAACCCAGCGCCGAAAAGGCGCCCAGCGCCATGGCCACGGCCAGCACCGCTGCTGCACCCCGCAGCCGCCAAAGCCGCTGGGTCATGCACATCAGCGCCAGCCAGAGCAGCGCGGCGGGCTCCACCCACGAGAGCAGCAACAAGGCGCCGATACGGCCTTCCCCTTGCGGCCATTGCAGCAACACGAGCAGCGCCAAAAGCAGATTGAGCGCCACCAGCGCGCGCACCAGACTGCCAGCGCCGCAGATGTCGAGGCGCACTGCGGTTTCGGTGGAAGGGGTCGGTTCAGCAGTCATCTGGGGCATCAAGCAGCTTGATCCTGAAGGCTTCTCTAAAATTGGCGGTTTCGACCCAGGCGCCCATGGCGTCACAACGCTCGCTTTGCGAGGCCAATCCATGCACGATCAATTCGAACACAAGCAGCAAGCCTGGTCCGCGCGTTTTTCCGAGCCGGTCAGCGCTCTGGTGCAGCGCTACACCGCCTCGGTGGATTTCGACCGGCGGCTGGCGCTGTTCGACATCGACGGATCGCTGGCGCACGCCACCATGCTGGCCGAACAAGGCATTCTCAGCGCGGACGACCTCGCCGCCATCGAGCGCGGCATGGCGCAGATCCGTACCGAAATCGACTCTGGCGCGTTCGAGTGGAAGCTCGAACTCGAAGACGTCCATCTCAACATCGAGGCCCGCCTGACCCAGCTTGCGGGCGATGCCGGCAAGCGCCTGCACACCGGTCGCAGCCGTAACGATCAGGTGGCCACCGACATCCGCCTATGGCTGCGCGACAGCATCGACCAGAGCATCGCTCAACTCCGTGCGCTGCAGCGTGCGCTGGTGCAACTGGCCGCACAGCATGCCGACACCATCATGCCGGGCTTCACGCATCTGCAGGTGGCGCAGCCGGTAAGCTTCGGCCACCATCTGCTGGCTTATGTGGAAATGTTCGGTCGCGATGCTGAGCGTCTGCGCGACTGCCGTTCCCGCGTGAATCACCTCCCCTTGGGCGCTGCTGCGCTAGCCGGCACCACTTTCCCGATCAACCGCCCGCGCGTAGCCGAGCTGCTGGGCTTTGACGGCGTGTGCCAGAACTCGCTCGACGCCGTGAGCGACCGCGACTTCGCCATCGAGTACAACGCTGCCTGCGCGCTGATCATGGTGCATATCAGCCGCTTCAGCGAAGAGCTAGTGCTGTGGATGAGCCCGGCCTTCGGCTTCATCGATCTGGCGGACCGCTTCTGCACCGGGTCGAGCATCATGCCGCAGAAAAAAAACCCGGACGTGCCCGAGCTCGCCCGCGGCAAGACCGGACGGGTCACCGGCCATTTGATGAGCCTGCTGATGCTGATGAAGGGCCAGCCCCTGGCCTACAACAAAGACAACCAGGAAGACAAGGAGCCGTTGTTCGACACCGCGGATACCGTGATCGACACCCTGCGCATTTTCACCGACATGGTGGGTGGCATCCGCGTCAAGGCCGAGGCGATGGAGCGCACCGCGCTCCAGGGCTACTCCACCGCCACCGACCTGGCCGACTATCTGGTGAAAAAGGGGCTGCCCTTCCGCGACGCGCACGAGGCGGTGGCTAAAGCCGTGCGATTTGCAGTGGAGCGCGGCATCGGCCTGGAAGACATCAGCCTGAACGATCTGCGCAGTTTCTCGCCGCTCGTCGGCGAAGACGCGCCCGAAGCGCTCAAGCTGCAGGGCTCACTCGCCGCGCGCGACCATCTGGGCGGCACGGCGCCGAACCAGGTGCGCGCGCAGGTGGCGCGCTGGCAAGCCGCACTCGGCGACGCGTAAAACGAAGCGCTCAGGCACGCGGCAAGGTCACGCCGTGCTGCCCTTGGTACTTGCCGCCGCGATCCTTGTAGCTGACTTCGCAGACTTCATCGCTCTCGAAGAACAGCACCTGCGCGCAGCCCTCGCCCGCGTAAATCTTGGCGGGCAGCGGCGTGGTGTTGGAGAACTCCAGCGTCACATAACCTTCCCACTCGGGCTCGAACGGTGTGACGTTGACGATGATGCCGCAGCGGGCATAGGTGCTCTTGCCCAGGCAGATGGTGAGCACATTGCGCGGAATGCGGAAGTACTCCATCGTCCGCGCCAGCGCGAAGCTGTTGGGCGGGATGATGCACACGTCGCCCCGAAAATCGACAAAGGACTTTTCATCGAAATTCTTCGGATCGACGATGGTGCTGTTGATGTTGGTGAAGATCTTGAATTCGTTGGCGCAACGAATGTCGTAGCCGTAGCTCGACGTGCCATAGCTGATGATGCGGTGTCCATCGACCTCGCGCACCTGCGCGGGCTCGAACGGCTCGATCATCGCCGTGTTTTGCGCCATGCGGCGGATCCATTGATCTGATTTGATACTCATGATGTCGGGGCAGTCTGGCTCAACCGGGCTGCTGTAATAAGGCAGATAGACGCAACCATACCGCACCCGCCAGGTCGTCGGAGTGAAGCTAGCCGGGATAGCGGCTCGAGGTAGGCATGCGGCGTGCGGAAATAAAAAAACCCGGGCGATCAGCCCGGGCTCAATTGCACTGAATGCTCAGGGCTTGCTGGTCGGAAACGGCCAGGCCGCTTGCGGATTCAGCTTGGTTTGCGCGGTCGCTGCTTTTTTGGCGGGAGCAGCTACGGCCTTCTTCGCCGGCGCCGCTTTTTTCGCAGGCGCAACCTTCTTCGCAGGTGCAGCTTTCTTAGCCGGTGCGGCCTTCTTTGCAGGAGCAGCCTTCTTCGCCGGAGCAGCCTTCTTCGCCGGTGCGGCTTTCTTCGCCGGCGCGGCCTTCTTCGCCGGCGCGGCCTTCTTCGCAGGAGCCGCCTTCTTAGCCGGTGCGGCCTTCTTCGCAGGAGCAGCCTTCTTCGCCGGTGCGGCTTTCTTCGCCGGAGCCGCCTTTTTCGCGGGTACAGCCTTCTTCGCCGGTGCTACTTTCTTCGCGGGCGTCGCTTTCTTCGCCGGTGCCGCTTTTTTTGCAGTTGCCATGGTGATTCTCCTTGATCAAGTCTTTTGAAGTTGAGCCGGTCGCCAAATCGCGTCCGAGCGCCTCACGGCCCCGCCTCCCGGCGGTTTCCAGTACGGGACATCGGCACGGCGTTCAGCCGGCACCACCTGCGATCGGCTCAGCGCTGATCCGTGCAGGGGATTCACTTCCGCCGGCGACAAAGCCAGTGCGGGAAGGAATGGGGAACGGCGCGCCGTGCGCTCACCTCTGGTCATCCAGAGCATGAGGCGCAGACCGGCGCACCAGAATTGATCGAGCGGGGAGTCAGGCATCACCATGGACGCCCCCATGCGTTGCGCGACAAAAAACAGAGGAGGAGACTCCACCCGCCGACTCTGCGCGGCCGGACGTATCGGGGTGGAAGGGACTCGGTCAACAATCACTCTGTAGTGCGTGCTCGCAGGTTATTCACGTGTCATTCCCAGGACAGCGCGCCGCCGGATTGGTACTCGATCACCCGGGTCTCGAAGAAGTTGCGCTCCTTCTTCAGGTCGATCATTTCACTCATCCAGGGGAAGGGGTTCTCTTCATTGGGGAAGATAGCGTCGAGACCGATCTGCACCGCACGGCGGTTGGCGATAAAGCGCAGATAGCCTTTGAACATCGATGCGTTCAGACCCAGCACGCCGCGGGGCATGGTGTCTTCGGCATAGCGATACTCAAGCTCGACCGCCTGATGGAAGAGGCCGGTGAGCTCGCGCTTGAATTCCGGGGTCCAGAGATGCGGATTCTCCAGCTTGATCTGGTTGACCAGATCGATGCCGAAGTTGGTGTGCATGGACTCGTCGCGCAGGATGTACTGGTATTGCTCGGCCGCACCAGTCATCTTGTTCTGCCGCCCCATCGACAGGATCTGGGTGAAGCCGACATAGAAGAACAACCCTTCCATCAGGCACGCGAACACGATGATGGAACGCAGCAGCTCCTGATCGTTACGCTCCGAACCCCCGAAAGCCGAAGTGCGAAACTCGGGGTTGGTCAGGGTATCGATGAAGGGAATGAGGAACTCGTCCTTGTCGCGGATGGACGCGATCTCGTGATAGGAGTTGAAGATCTCGCTTTCATCGAGGCCTATGGATTCGACGATGTACTGATAGGCGTGGGTGTGGATGGCTTCTTCGAAGGCCTGGCGCAGCAGATACTGGCGGCACTCGGGGTTGGTGATGTGGCGATAGGTGCCCAGCACGATGTTGTTGGCGGCGAGCGAATCGGCCGTGGTGAAAAAGCCGAGGTTGCGCTTGATGATGAGGCGCTCGTCATCGGTCAGGCCGTTGGGGTCTTTCCACATCGCGATGTCGCGCGACATGTTGATTTCCTGCGGCATCCAGTGATTCGCGCAGGAGGCGAGGTATTTATCCCAGGCCCATTTGTATTTGAACGGGACGAGTTGGTTGACATCGACACTGCAGTTGATGATGCGCTTGTCTTCGGCGCGCACCCGCGCGGTGGAGGCCGCGCGTTGGCTGTAGAGGTCTGCGGCCACCGCCAATGCTGGCGTCGATGCGGCTGCGGATTGAAGCGAAGCCGAGGCACCGCCCAGGGATTGAAGTGAACGCTCCGCCAGCGCACCTTGCGCGGGGCTTGCAGAGTTCTGTTGTGGTTCGTCCCAAGTAAGCATGTTCATGACCTTCCGTGAATTATCAAGTGTTCAGCGCAAAGGCTCAACACCGATGCAATGAGGATGCGTGGTTTGTGCGGCGCATGTTGTGCAGGCGCATCGCAAGTGGCATGCCGCTTGATCACTTGTGATGCGCCGCAACGGTTTGCAGCGCTTACTGACAGGCTTCGCATTCCGGGTTGTCGATGGCACAGTAGCGGATGTCGCCGGACTGCACCACGGCCTGTGCCGAAGCCGAAGCTAAAGCCGAAACCGACTCGCTTGGCGACTGCGGCACGGCGTTGAGCTGACCCGCCTTGACCGTGGACTTCTCGGCATGCGTGGCGCCGATGGTGCGCAGGTAGTAGGTGGTCTTGAGGCCACGCAGCCAAGCCAGCTTGTAGGTATCGTCGAGCAACTTGCCCGATGCATTGGCCATGTAGATGTTGAGCGACTGCGCCTGGTCGATCCATTTCTGGCGGCGCGCCGCAGCCTCGATGATCCACTGGGTATCGGTCTCGAAGGCCGTGGCATACAGGGCTTTGAGATCGGCGGGAATGCGGTCGATGCGCTGGGTGCTGCCATCGAAGTACTTGAGGTCGGCCACCATCACCGCGTCCCACAGGCCACGCGCCTTGAGGTCGCGCACCAGATATTGATTGATGACGGTGAACTCGCCCGACAGATTCGACTTGACGTACAGGTTCTGGAAGGTCGGCTCGATGCAGGCGTCCACGCCGACGATGTTGGAGATGGTGGCCGTGGGCGCGATGGCCACGCAGTTGGAGTTGCGCATGCCGTGCTGCGCGATCTGCGCGCGCAGCGCGTTCCAGTCAAGAGTGCTGGAGGTATCGGCCTCGACATAGCCACCGCGCTGTTCGGCTAGCAGCTTCAGACTGTCCATGGGCAGGATGCCTTGATCCCAAAGCGAGCCGCCGTAACTGCTGTAGCGGCCGCGCTCGCGTGCCAGTTCGCTCGACGCCCAGTAAGCCTCGTAGCAAACCGCTTCCATCGACCGATCGGCAAATTCCACGGCTTGTTGCGAACCATAGGGAATGCGCAGCTGATAAAGACAGTCCTGAAAGCCCATGATGCCCAGACCCACTGGCCGATGCTTCATATTGGCGTTGCGCGCCTTGGCCACGGCGTAGTAGTTGATGTCGATCACGTTGTCGAGCATGCGCATCGCGGTCTGGATGGTGCGCTTGAGCTTGGCCTGGTCGATGACTTTGGTGCCGTCTGGCGCGTCTTTCAGATGCGCGACCAGATTGACAGAGCCGAGATTGCACACCGCGATCTCGCTCTCATTGGTGTTGAGCGTGATCTCGGTGCAGAGGTTGCTCGAGTGCACCACGCCCACATGCTGCTGCGGGCTGCGCACATTGCACGCATCCTTGAAGGTGATCCAGGGATGGCCGGTTTCGAACAGCATGGACAGCATCTTGCGCCACAGTTGCACCGCGGGCAGGGTCTTGAACAGCTTGATTTCGCCCAGCGCGGCCTTCTGTTCGTAGCGGGTATAGGCCTGCTCGAAGTCCTTGCCGAACTTGTCGTGCAGATCGGGCACGTCGGCCGGGCTGAACAGCGTCCAGTCGCCCCCTTCCATCACCCGCTTCATGAATAGATCGGGTACCCAGTTGGCGGTGTTCATGTCGTGCGTGCGGCGGCGATCGTCGCCGGTGTTCTTGCGCAGTTCCAGGAACTCTTCAATGTCGAGGTGCCAGGTTTCGAGATAGGCGCAGACCGCGCCCTTGCGCTTGCCGCCCTGGTTCACTGCCACCGCAGTGTCGTTGACCACTTTGAGGAAGGGCACGACACCCTGGCTCTTGCCGTTGGTGCCTTTGATATGGCTGCCCAGGGCGCGCACGCGCGTCCAGTCGTTACCCAGACCGCCGGCGAACTTGGACAACAGCGCGTTCTCCTTGATGGCCTCGTAGATGCCGTCCAGATCGTCCGCCACGGTGGTGAGGTAGCAGCTCGAGAGTTGCGAACGGCGGGTGCCCGCATTGAACAGGGTGGGCGTGCTCGACATGAAATCAAAGCTGGAGAGCAGCTCGTAGAACTCGATGGCGCGCGCCTCGCGGTCGATTTCGTTGAGCGACAAGCCCATGGCCACGCGCATGAAAAAGGCCTGCGGCAGCTCGATGCGACGGCCATCCTTGTTCACCCGCGTATCGGCACGATTGGCGAGGAAATAACGGTCGTACAGCGTTTGCAGACCCAGGTAATCGAACTGCAGGTCGCGCTCGGCCTTGAGCGCGGCACCCAGACGGGCCAGGTCGAACTGCCCGAGCCGCTCGTCGAGCAGTTCGAGCTCGACACCCTCCTTGATGCAGCGCGGAAAATACTCGGCGTAGCGCTGGGTCATCTGCTCCTGCGGAATGTCCTCGTTCAGCGTCTCGCGGCGCATGGTGTGCAACAGCAGGCGAGCAGTGACCTTGGAGTAGTCGGGGTCGCGCTCGATCAGGGTGCGCGAGGCGAGGATGGAGGCCTTGTAAACCTCGAGCATCGGCACGCCGTCGTACAGATTGCGCAGAGTTTCCGCCACGATGGGGGCCGCCTTCACATCCGCACTCAGATTGACGCAGGCGGATTCAATCAGGCTCACCAGAGCGGCCTGATCGAGCGGTTTGCGCAGACCGCCGTCGAGCACATGCAGCACCGGGGCGCTCTCTTGTTGCTCTGCAGCCGCTTTCTGCTTGGCCCGCTCTTGTGTGCGGCGTTCGCGGTACAGCACATAGGCGCGCGCCACCTCGTGCTGGCCAGTGCGCATCAGCGAGAGTTCGACCTGGTCCTGAATGTCTTCAATATGAAAGGTGCCGCCGCTGGGACGGCTACGGAGCAGGGCGCGCACGACGTTTTCGGTCAGCGCATTCACTGTTTCGCGCATGCTGGCCGAGGCCGCACCCTGCCCGCCTTGCACGGCCAGAAAGGCCTTGGTCATCGCCACGGCGATTTTGCTCGGCTCAAACCCGACCACGGCCCCGTTGCGACGGATGATCTTGTAGTCTGAAAAATCACCCAGTGCGACCTGCTGTTGCGTATCCACCTCGGGGTGTGCGAGGTGTTGCGGGACGGCAGTGGATTCGGTGGCAGCGGTGGTCTGGGACATCGGGACTCCTTGAGGGCAGATGGGCCGCGCAGCAAATCTGGCTGGCTCACGGCGCTGCGAGCGCACATGAACGCCGCATGAAAGCAGCACGGACAAAGCAATAAAGACGAATGAGGGCAAATCGGGGACGAACCGAGAGAGCGCGTAAGCATTTCCAGCCTTCCGATACCGCAGTCTCAGACCGCGATCCGGCATCTCTCTCAAACCGGCAAGACACTATATCTAGCGTCTGGCGGAATTTCAACCACTATTCGTAGTGTGGGACAAATTGACAGCCAGCCCACAGCTTATGCACAGGTTCATGCACAAAGTCTGCCCCTGGAGCGGCCTCGGACAAACCCGCAGGGGTGCTCAAAACCGCTGAAATGGAAAGGCCGATGTCGACAGGGCCAGGCCGTTTTTGATCTGGCGCCAGTTGAAGCCGACGCCTGGGTCGGTCTTGCGCCCTGGCGCAATGTCGCTATGCCCGACCCATGCGCGCAAGGGATAGCGCGCGAGCAGTTCAGATCCCAGTGCGATCAGGGTGTCGTACTGCTCGGGCTCGAACGGCTCATCGTCGCTCCCTTCGAGTTCGATGCCGATGCTGAAATCGTTGCATCGCTCGCGCCCGGCATAACGCGATGCGCCGGCATGCCAGGCGCGCCGGTCACAGGACACATATTGCGTGAGCACACCATCGCGCTGCACCACAAAATGCGCCGAGACCCTAAGACCTTCGAGCGCGGCAAAAGCCGGGTGCGCCCGCGGATCGAGCCGATTGCAAAACAACTGCTCGATCGCCTCGCCGCCATATTGACGCGGCGGCAGAGCGATGCAATGGATCACCAGCAAATCGATCGGCATGCCCGCGGGCCGCTCATCCTGATTGGGAGACGGCATATGTCGGGCGTGGGGCATCCAGCCTGCGTCCCGACTAGCCGTACTGAAGGGGGGCGACATGATCAGAAAGGATCGTCCGGCGGCGCTTCAGCCGGGTCGCGCACGTCGAGGCGCTCCATGCGGTAGCGGATCTGACGCAGATTCAGCCCCAGCAACTGCGCGGCCGCGGTGCGATTGAAGCGGGTGCGCCGCAGCGCCTCGCAGAGGATGCTGCGTTCAACCTGATCGAGGTAGGCCCCTAAGTCGGGAGGCAGGGGCGATTGCGCTTCGAACCGGGCCATGGGGGGCTGGGGCGACTGAGGCGGCTGAGGCTCCGGGGCATGCTGCGCAACGATTGGGGTGATCGGCGGGTCGGCCGGTCGCTGCATGGACGGCGCCGTCGTGTCGGGCAGGATCGCGGTAATCGGCAAAGCCGTCGCAGAGGTCAGCACTTCGGCGGCGCGGGCGCCACTGCCCTGCAGCTCGATGTCTTCAGGGCCGATCAGATCTTGTGCAGCCAGCGCCGCAGCCCGGTGCAGCAGATTCTCCAACTCGCGCACATTGCCTGAGAAACGATGCTGGCGCAGGTGCTCAAGCGCAGCCGGGCTCAGCCGCAGACCGGGCCGCGCATTGTCGCGGCGGATGTCGCCCAGCAACGCCTCGACGAGCACCGGCAGATCATCCAGCCGGTCGCGCAGCGGCGGCAGAGTGACCCCGATGACGTTGAGGCGGTAGAACAAATCCTGCCGAAACTGGCCCTGCTCCACCATGCGTTCCAGATGACGGTGGGTGGCGCTGACCAGGCGCACATCCACCGCGATTTCGGCCGTCTCGCCCACCGGGCGCACGCGCCGCTCCTGCACGGCGCGCAGCAGCTTGGCCTGCATCGCCAGAGGCAGTTCGCCGATCTCGTCGAGAAACAGCGTGCCGCCCTGCGCCGCAGCAAAGAAGCCGGCATGGTCGGACATCGCTCCGGTGAACGCGCCCTTGCGATAGCCGAAAAACTCGGCCTCCAGCAATTGCTCGGGAATGGCGCTGCAGTTCACCGGAACGAACGGCCCGCTGGCGCGGGCGCTGCATTCATGCACGGCCTTTGCGGCCAGCTCCTTGCCGGTGCCCGACTCGCCCTGGATGAGCACGGGCGCCATGCTGCGGGCCACGCGCTGCAAGGTCTGTTTAAGGGCGCGCATCACCCCAGACTCACCCACCATGCGTTGCAATGCGCTGCTGGTCGGCGCCTGCACTTCCACATCGACCGCTGCGAGGGCCGCATGCACGGTGCGACGCAGCGCCGCCAGATCGACCGGCTTGCTCAGGTAGTCGAACGCTCCGGCCTTGAGCGCCGCCACCGCGTTGCCCGCACTGCCGTAGGCGGTAATGACGATGGACTTCTCAAAGCGGTCGGGCTGCGCTTCCAGCCAGCGCAGCAACTCCAGCCCCTCGCCGTCAGGAAGACGCATATCGGTGAGCATGAGGGCGTAGCGCCTGCGCGCCAACTGCTCGCGCGCCTGCGCCACGGTTTCAGCCACGTCGATCTGCCAGCCTTCATGCACCAGGCTCAGGGTGTAGAGCTCGCGCAGATCGGGTTCGTCGTCGACGATGAGAATACGCACATCCGCTGGATTCATGCCTTAAGGGCCCGGTGCGATTTGAATGACAAAAGAACCGCGCTCCTGCGGCGTGCCCTCGCGCTCGAGGCGGTAAAGCAGACGCGCGCCGTTGCGCAAACACAGTTCGTGAGAAATATACAAGCCCAACCCGACGCCCCGGCTGCTCGTGGTGCGAAACGGCTCGAACAGCTGCGCGCGCAGTTCGGCGTCGATCAGCGGCCCATCGTTGGAGACCTGGATTTCCCGCACCTGCCCGGCGCCGAGTTGCCGCATCTCGATCGCCCGTGGCTGGTTGCTCGCATAGCGCCGCGCGTTACTCAGCAGATTGACCAACACCCGTCGCAGATGCAAGGCATCGAAGCGGATCTGCGCCGCGTCGTCCTGAATGAACAGACCGATGCGTCCCTGATCCGGCTGGTCGAATTCGGCATGCAGCTCGCGCATCAACGGCGCGCAAAGCATCAGCCCGATTTCACGCGGCGCGGTGCGGCCCAGCTCCAGCACATCCTCGACGGTGCGGTTGATGCGCTCGACGTTCTGGCCGATGAGATGATGCAGGCGTTCGAGCTGCACCGCATCGCCCGCGAATTCGCGGGCGAGCTGGTTGGCCTGCCCGATCGCCCCCAGCGGATTGCGAATCTCATGCGCCACGCTGGCCACCAGACGCCCCATCGCCGCCAGCTTTTCCTGCTGAATGCGCGCATCGATCTCCCGCAGATCCTGCAGCACGATGAGATAGCCCACGCCGCCCGGCAGGTTGTCCAGCGTGGAAAGACGAAGCAGCAGCTTGCGACCCGCGGGCGTGCGCACCTTGACCTCCCGCGCCTCCTCGCCGTCAATGGCCATGCGCTCCACCTCTTTGCGCACCACCTCGGCCACCGGCAGATCGCGCAAGGCCTTGCGCCCCCCGAGCCAGCGCGCCGTGACCGCATCGCTCCAGGGCAAATCCAGCAGCTGTTGCGCGGCCGGATTGAGCGCTTCGAGCACCATGTGCCGATCGACCACCATGACGCCATCGCGCTGCGCCTCGATCACCCGCTGGTTCAAGGCCATCTGCCGCCGGGCGACGGACTCGCTGGCCGCCGCACGCGCTTCTTGCCTCGCCAGTCTTTGCGACAACTGCCAGGTCAGCACCGCCACTGCAAAATAGGCGATGCCGACAAAGGCCGCATTGAGCAGGCGCTGCTCGGCCTCCGCCGCCCCGCCCAGCATGGCGAACCCGGCGCTGCCCAGCAGAATCATCGTCACCAAGGCAGCCACGAACAAGGTGAGCGACAGCGTGCCGTAAATGCCCGCTGCCAACACGGGCAAGGCGTAGATCAGGGCGAATTCGCGCACGGGATATCCCGCAGTGAACTGCAAGGTGGTGAAGGCCAGCAGATCGACGGCAATCGCGATCAGCACCTGCCAGGCCAGGCCCTGCGTGCGAACGAAACTCCACCAAAGGCTCGCGACCGTCAGCGCCACATACAGCAGCGCCACCCCGTAACCCAGTGTGGCGACGGCGGGTTTTTCGGCATGGGGGGCTGCCTGCATCATGGGCAGCAGCACCAGCCAGCCCAGCAACATCAGCGACATGAGCACGCGCGCCGCAGCCAGCACCCGGTAGGTTCGCAGGCGTTCTCGGCCCAGACGCGAAGAAGGCACGAAGGCCGAACCTGAAGAGGCCGCCGCCGGGGCGAACATGGATCGCGCGAATGCGCTTTCAGCGGCGACCGCAGCGCCCGGCTTACGACCCCAGACGGGCATGCTCGTCGCTGCAGTACGGCTTGCCATCGCGCCAGACGCAGCGGCTGGCGGGCGAGTGCACGCCGCAATGCGCGCACGGCAACATCGCCTCGGGAACCTGCGGCGGTTTATTGGGCGAAGGCGGCTGTCGCACGCTGCGGGGTTGCTGCGATTTTTTGATGAGCATCAGCCCGACAATCACCACCACAAACAGAACGAGGTACTTCATCGGTGCAAAATCACCTGCAGCACAAAACGCGAACCGACATAGGTCAGCATCAGCAGCACCGTGCCGCCGAACAGCCAAGCCAGCGCCCGCGTGCCCCGCCAGCCCAGAAACACCCGACCCACCATCAGCACGGCAAAAATCAGCCAGGCCGCGATACCGAAAACCGCTTGATGATTGAACTCGAACGGCTTGCCAAACAATTGCTCGCTGAACGTCGCCGCAAAAATGAGCGAGGCCGTCAGCAGCACAAAACCCACCGCCGCCAAACGATAGGTCAGCTTTTCCAGGGTGAGCAAAGGCAGGCTGCGCGACACGCCCGACACCGCGCCCTTGCGCCGGTGCAGCGAACGCTCGGCCGTCCACAGCAAAATGCCGTGAAGCACGGCCGCGCCGAACAGGCCATAGGCGGCGATCCCCATCGCCCAGTGCAGCGCGAAAGTGGGCCCAGCGCCGTAAGGCGGCGTAAAGCCTCCGGGGAAAACCCAGCTCAGCAAAATGGAAATGGCCGCCAGCAGACAGATCCAGCTTCTCAACATCTGCAGGGGGTAATACAGACTTTCTACCCAATACACTGCCGCTACCAGCCAGAACGTGACCGAAAGCGCCTGGGCAAAGCCGAAATGCGGCTGCAACTCGCCGTGCAGCACCATGGCGAAGGTGATGGTCTGCGCGATCCAGGCCAGCGCCATCACCCAGGTCGACCAGCGCTCGGAACGTTGCGTCGCCCCGCTAGTCTCCCCTTCCGCATGGCCCAGCACCAAAGCAGGTTTCGGGCGCGACAACACCGCAGCCAACATATAGAAGGCGAAGGCGAGGCTATTCACTAAAATCGACATGTTTCAAGTTTAACCGACCCCCCTGCGGTTCTTCAGTGCCGCGCGCGGTGAATGCCAGACTGGCCTCAGGCTCTGCGACGACCAAACTGCGCAAACGCCCAAACCTCGCTCCAACCTTCCACGCCCCATGCTCAACAACCTCACCCAGCGCCTGTCCCGCGTGGTCAAGACCCTCAAGGGCGAAGCGCGCATCACCGAAGCGAATATCCAGGACATGTTGCGCGAGGTACGCCTCGCGCTTCTCGAAGCCGACGTGGCGCTGCCCGTGGTACGCGAATTCACTGCCCGCGTCAAGGAAAAAGCGCTGGGCCAGGAAGTGGTGGGTTCGCTCACCCCCGGTCAGGCGCTGGTCGGCGTGGTGCAGCGCGAGCTTGCCGATCTGATGGGCGGCGACGCCGTGCCGATCAACCTCGCCACCCAGCCGCCGGCCATCGTGCTCATGGCCGGTCTGCAGGGCGCGGGCAAAACGACCACCACCGCCAAGCTGGCGCGGCTGCTGACCGAGCGGCAGAAGAAAAAAGTGCTCACCGTGTCGTGCGACGTCTATCGCCCGGCAGCCATTGCGCAGTTGCAGACGGTGACGGCGCAGGCTGGGGCGGAATTCTTTCCCTCCTCACCCGACGACAAACCACTGGACATCGCCCGCCGCGCCGTCGAATTCGCCCGCAGTCACCATTTCGACGTGCTGCTCGTCGACACCGCGGGACGACTGTCGGTGGACGAAGCCATGATGCGCGAAATCAAAGAGCTGCACGCCGCGCTCAAGCCCATCGAAACCCTGTTCGTGGTGGACGCCATGCAGGGCCAGGACGCAGTGAACACCGCGCGCGCCTTCCACGACACCCTGCCGCTGACCGGTATTGTGCTCACCAAACTCGACGGCGACGCCCGCGGCGGCGCGGCGCTGTCGGTGCGGCAGGTCACGGGCGCGCCGATCAAGTTCGCCGGGGTGTCGGAAAAGATCGACGGGCTGGAGCCCTTCGACCCGCGCCGCATGGCCGACCGGATTCTGGGCATGGGCGACATCCTCGCTCTGGTGGAGCAGGCGCAGCGTCAGGTCGATGTCGATGCTGCGCAGCAACTGGCCGCCAAGGTCAAGTCGGGCGCCCAGTTCGATCTCAACGACTTTCTGATGCAGCTGCAGCAGATGAACAAAATGGGCGGCCTGCAGGGCATGCTCGACAAACTGCCGGCCGAGATGCAGGCCAAGGCCGGTCAGGCCGATATGTCCCGCGCCGAGCGCGACATGCGCCGCATGCAGGGCATCATCCACAGCATGACCCCGCAGGAGCGCCACAAGCCCGACGTCATCAAAGCCACCCGCAAACGCCGCATCGCCGCAGGCGCCGGGGTGCAGGTGCAAGAAGTCAACCGCCTGCTCAAGCAATACGAGCAGATGCGTGACATGATGAAAAAAATGAAGGGCGGCAAGATGTTCAAAATGATGCAGCGCATGGGCGGCATGATGCCGCGCTGAGTGCTCGGCGGGACGGGCGACTTCAGCCGGAGCCGCCCGCCACCAGCCAGCGCTGGCGCGCGGCGAGCACCGCGTCGGGATAAGCCGCTTTGCCGCGCGAGCCGTTGTAGCGGCCCAAAGCGTAGAACAAGCTGCCGTTTTCGATGTTGAGGTAATGCCGCAAAATCACGCAGCCATAACGCAGATTCACCTGCATGTGAAACAGGCTGGTGATATCGCCATTGCCGATCTGCTGGGTCCAGAACGGCATGACCTGCATATAGCCCATCGCCCCGGCCGATGAAATGGCATACTTCTTGAAGCCGCTTTCCACCTGAATCAAGCCCAGGATCAGCGCGGGCTCCAGCCCGGCGCGGTGCGCTTCGTACCAGACGGTTTGCAGAAAATCGCGCCGCACCGAGAAGCCCGGAATGCGGTTTTGCAGCCGCGCCGACTCGGTCGCCAGCCACACCCAGTATTGGGCGAAATGATTGGCGTCGCGAAAATGCGGCTGCGGCGGTGGAGCCTCGGCAATCTGCGCGGCGAGCGCGGTGCGCACCGCGTCGCTGAGCTGCTCTTCCTTTTGCGCGCCAGCCCAGGCAGGCGCAGTGGGCAAGCCCCAGCCCGCGCCGATCGCAGCGCCCGCTCCCGCCACCTGCAACAGCCACCGACGGCGAGACAGGCCAGGCATGCAACAGCCCTCGGACGGAATCAGCGCTGCAACCGGGCCTGCAACTGCGCGCAGGCGTCAGCCAGCGGCAGCACCGTCGGCGCACTCTCTCGGCGGTGCTGATACTCCACCGTGCCCGCAGCAAGACCGCGGTCGGAAATCACCATGCGGTGCGGCACGCCGATCAGTTCCCAGTCGCCCAGCATCACGCCCGGACGCTCGCCGCGGTCGTCCAGCGCCACATCCACGCCTGCGGCGATGAGTTCGGCGTAGAGCGCGTCCGCCGCCTGGCGCACGGCTTCGCTGCGGTCATAACCGATGGGGCAGATCACCGCGGTGAACGGGGCGATCGCATCCGGCCAGATCATGCCCTTGGCATCGTGATTCTGTTCGATGCAGGCCCCGAGGATGCGCGTGATGCCGATGCCGTAGCAGCCCATTTCCAGCGTTTGCGATTTGCCCTTGTCGTCGAGGAATGTCGCGCCCATCGCGGCCGAATATTTGGTGCCCAGATAGAACACATGCCCCACCTCGATGCCGCGGCAGATCGACAACACGCCCTTGCCGTCCGGGCTGGGATCGCCCGCCTGCACATTGCGGATGTCGGCCACTTCGGGCTCAGGCAGATCGCGCCCCCAGTTGACGCCGGTGTAGTGGAAATCCACCGCATTGGCGCCGACGACGAAGTCGCTCATATTCGCCACGGTACGGTCGGCAATCACGCGCACGGGATGCACAGTGCCAATCGGCCCAAGGTAGCCCGGCGGCGTGCCAAACGTGGCCACAATCTCAGCCTCGGTCGCCATGCGGGTGCTGGCCAGACCGGCGAGCTTGCTCACCTTGACCTCGTTGACCGCATGATCGCCACGCACCAGCAGCAGCACGATGGTTGCGGCCTGCCCGGGCTTGTCGCCATCCACTGCGAGCACGACCGACTTGAGGGTCTGCTGCAAGGGAATACCCAGCAGCGTGGCGACATCCTCGCATTTGGCCGCGCCCGGCGTGGGCGTCTTTTGCAGCGTCTGCGTCGGCTCGGCGCGCGCGGCGATCAACGGCAGAGCTTCGGCCTTCTCGATGTTCGCGGCAAAGTCGGAACCCTCGCAGTAAGCAATGGCATCTTCGCCGGTGTCGGCAATGACGTGAAACTCATGGCTGAGCGAGCCGCCGATGGCCCCCGAATCCGCCGCCACGGCGCGGAACTCGAAGCCGAAACGCTGGAAGATGCGCACATAGGCATCGAACATGACGCGGTAGCTGATCTGCGCCGCCTCGAAATCGCGATCGAAGGAATACGCATCCTTCATGGTGAATTCACGCGCGCGCATCACACCAAATCGCGGACGACGTTCATCGCGAAACTTGGTCTGGATGTGATAGAAATTGAGTGGCAGTTGACGCCAGCTCCGCACCTCGCTGCGCACCAGATCGGTCACGACTTCCTCGGAGGTGGGCTGGATCACAAAGTCGCGGTCATGGCGGTCTTTGATGCGCAACAGTTCGGGACCGAATTGATCCAGTCGCCCGGTCTCCTGCCAAAGCTCGGCCGGCTGCACCACGGGCATGAGCAACTCGATGGCGCCCGCGCGATTCATTTCCTCGCGCACGATGGCCTCCACCTTGCGGATGCTGCGCAGGCCCAGCGGCAGATAGCTGTAAAGCCCCGCTGCATGTTTTTTGATCATGCCCGCGCGCAACATCAGCGCCTGGCTGCGAACGTCGGCATCCGCCGGATCGTCCTTCTGAGTGGATATGAAAAAGCGGGAAATTTTCATGCGTAGCGGCGCGTGGCCGGCATTTGAGGAAAAATGAATTCGAAGATCAGCGTGATCGCCGGGGTCTTAGCCGTGTTGGGCGTTTGCAGGCTCTGCCGCACTCTGCAAACACCCTCTCCCGGCGGCCGCGCTGCCTATAATCAAACGGAGAATTCTAAAAGATCGAGGATCAGGCGATGTTGGATCGCGAAGGCTACCGTCCCAACGTGGGCATCATCCTGCTCAACGCCAGAAATCAGGTGTTCTGGGGCAAGCGCGTGCGAGCGCATTCGTGGCAGTTTCCGCAGGGCGGCATCAACCCGGGCGAAACGCCTGAGCAGGCCATGTACCGCGAGTTGCACGAAGAGGTCGGCCTCAACCCCTGTCATGTCCGCATCATTGCCCGCACCCGCCAATGGCTGCGGTATGACGTGCCCAGCCATTTCGTGCGCCGCGACAGTCGGGGTATCTACAAAGGCCAGAAGCAGATCTGGTATTTGCTGCGCCTGACCGGGCGCGATTGCGATGTTTGTCTGCGCGCCACCGAGCACCCTGAGTTCGACGCCTGGCGCTGGAACGAATACTGGATACCGCTCGACAGTGTGATCGAGTTCAAGCGCGACGTCTATCAAATGGCGCTGACTGAGCTGGCGCGTTTTCTGCCCCGAACCGAACCGCGCACGCGTTTCCTGCGCGCCAATCTGCGGCACCGCCATGAGGGCGCCGCCACTGCAGACGAGGCCGTCACGACGGATGCTTCGGCTTCTCCTTTCACCACACCGGATCCAGCATGACCTTTTCTGCTTCAGCACGCCTGCGCGCGACGCTGCTGGTCGGCCTTTTGCTCGGCTTAGGCTCCAGCCCTTTGACTCACGCCCAGTCTGCAGACCAAAGCGGCTTGTTCGGCGCCAAGCAGAGCATTGCCGAAGCGCCTGTCACCTTTCCCCGCGCCCCGGCGGATCTGTTGCATGTGCACATCACCGCGAGCGGCGCGCTGCAGTTTTATGTCGATCGGGGCTCGATCTCGGTCGAACCCGGCCAGACGGTGCGCTACACCTTGGTGGGAAAAACGCCCGACGGGCCGCGCAATATCACCTATGAAGGAATCAACTGCGCCACGCGACAGTGGACGCTCTATGGTCTATGGAACGACGCCAGCCAGAAATGGGTGGCCGCAAGCGGGGGGGACTGGCAGCGCATTCCCGAAAACGGTGCAACGCGGGTGCACTCCACGCTTTACAGCGACGATTTTTGCCACAACCGGGCTGTTCGCGGCACGCCTGCTGACTTGGCTCGTCGCATCGAGATGGGCTTGCATGCGCTCTCGGACAATTCTCTGATGACGAATGAGCGCTGAAGCACCTCTCCCGCTGCGTCCTACAGGAAAACCATATTGTCCCGGTGAATCAGCTCGGGCTCCTCGCTGAAACCAAGTATGGCCTCGATGTCGGCAGACGGGTGGCGCATGATGCGCCGGGCCTGTGAAGCCGCGTAATTACTCAGGCCCCGCGCCACTTCCGCTCCGCTTGCATCGCGCACGGCGATGACGTCACCTCGATCGAAGTCGCCCTGTACCTCCACCACGCCAACCGGCAGCAAGCTGGCGCCTTGTGCGCGCAAACGCCGAGCTGCGCCTTCATCCACCCTGACCCAGCCGCGCAGTTGCAGATGATCGGCCATCCACTGTTTGCGCGCGGCAAGCTTGGCATGCCCGGCCAGCAACTGAGTACCAACGATCTCGCCCCGCGCCAACCGGAGCAGCACATCGGGCTCGCGTCCGCTGGCAATCACGGTATGCGCGCCACTGCGCGCCGCACGCCGCGCTGCCGTGACCTTGGTCGCCATGCCGCCGGTGCCGATTCCCGTTCCAGCACCGCCGGCCATGGCCTGCAGCGTGGCGTCCTCGGCGTCGGCTTGGGCGATCAGCGTGGCATCGGCATGTTTGCGCGGGTCCGCGCTGTACAGGCCCGATTGGTCAGTGAGGATGATCAGCACATCGCCTTCCACCAGATTGGTGACCAGCGCACCCAAAGTGTCGTTGTCACCAAACTTGATCTCGTCGGTGACCACGGTGTCGTTTTCGTTGATGACCGGCACGACACCCTGCTCCAACAAGGTCAACAAGGTCGTGCGGGCGTTGAGATAGCGCTGGCGATCCGCTAGGTCGGCATGGGTCAACAACACCTGTGCGGCGACCATGCCGCGCTCCCGGAAGGCCGTTTCGTAAGCTTGCGCCAAGCCCATCTGGCCGACGGCCGCAGCCGCCTGCAACTGGTGCATTTCGCGCGGACGTTGCGACCAGCCCAGGCGACGCATCCCTTCGGCGATGGCGCCGCTGGAGACCAGAATGACGTCCTTGCCTGCCGAGCGCAGGCCGGCGATCTGCCCCGCCCAACGGGACACGGCATCGAGATCGACGCCACGCCCTTCATTGGTGACCAGACTGGAACCGGCCTTGATGATGACGCGCCGCGCCGACTGCACGACAGAGCTGGAAGGCTGCATTTCAGGGGCTGACATCGTCACGGAAGCGGGGATCGAGTTCGACGGTTTCTACCGGTTTGCTTTGGCCGATATGTTCGGCAATCGCGTGCAGCAGTGGGTCAAGGCCCTCGCGTGCCAGTGCCGAGATCGGGAACACCGGGCCTTTGTAACGCAGACGGCGAAGCAGGTTTTTCACCGCCGCCTCGCGCTCGTCTTCGGGCAGCAGATCGAGTTTGTTGAGCACCAGCCAACGAGGCTTCGCGGCCAGTTCCGCGTCGTACTTTTTCAGCTCGGCCACAATGGCGCGAACATCCTTGACGGGATCTGCGCCCTCTTCAATCGGCGCCATATCCACGATGTGCAGCAGCAGTTTGGTGCGCTGCAAATGCCGCAGAAACTGATGCCCGAGCCCCTGGCCTTCCGCCGCGCCCTCGATCAGCCCGGGAATGTCGGCAATGACGAAGCTCCGGCCAGGCCCCAGACGCACCACGCCGAGATTGGGATACAGCGTGGTGAACGGATAGTCGGCAATCTTGGGACGGGCATTGGACACGGCGGAAATCAAGGTGCTCTTTCCCGCGTTGGGCATGCCCAGCAGCCCCACATCGGCCAGCACCTTGAGTTCGAGACGCAGCTTGCGATGCTCGCCCTCTTGTCCCTTGGTCGATTCGCGCGGTGCGCGATTCACGCTGGATTTGAAGTGCAGATTGCCCAAGCCGCCTTGCCCGCCGCGGGCGATGATGATCTCCTGGCCGTCCTGCACCAGATCGGCGATGAGCTCATCCGTTTCGGCATCAAAGATCAGCGTGCCAACCGGCATGCGCAGCACCTTGTCGTCGCCACCGGCGCCGTACTGATCCGCGCCGCGCCCGTGCTCGCCGTTGCGTCCGCGATGCAGCTTGGAAAACCGAAAGTCCACCAGCGTGTTCAGATTGACATCTGCGCGCGCGATGACATGTCCTCCGCGCCCGCCGTCACCGCCATTCGGCCCACCAAAGGGAATGAATTTCTCACGGCGAAACGACACGCAGCCGTTGCCGCCGTTTCCGGCGTGCGCTTCGATCACGACTTCATCGACAAATTTCACGGTGGGCTCGCTTCGCTGAAAAAACAGAAAACCCCGGCTGGCGAACCCGGCACACACGCTGTGTGCCTTGTGTCACCACGCCGGGGCGTTGATGGGGCATTGCCCCAACCCGGCCTGACAGCGGCCGAGTCTCACACGTCAGTTGGCTACAACCGTCACGGTCTGCCGATTGAACGCGCTCTTCACTTCAAATTCAACGCGGCCATCGACCAGCGCAAACAAGGTGTGGTCTTTGCCGATGCCGACATTGTGTCCGGGGTGGAACTTGGTGCCACGCTGACGCACGATGATGCCGCCGGCCGAGATGCCTTGGCCGCCATACACCTTCACGCCGAGTCGTTTGGCTTCTGAGTCGCGCCCGTTGCGGGTTGAGCCGCCGCCTTTTTTCTGTGCCATGTCTGAATCTCCTTAGGCCGAGATCGTTTCAATCTGAAGCTCGGTGTAATTCTGCCGATGCCCCTGATGCTTCTGATAGTGCTTGCGGCGACGCATCTTGAAAATGCGCACCTTGTCGTGCCGCCCGTGCGACAGCACCTTGGCCGTTACCTTTGCACCGTCGACCAGGGGAGCGCCGAACTTGGCGTCTTCACCGTTGACCACGGCGAGCACCTCTTCCAACACAATATCCTGACCTACGTCTGCCGGCATCTGTTCTACCTTGATTTTTTCGCCAGCTGCAACACGGTACTGCTTGCCGCCGGTTTTTATGACCGCATACATAAGTTCACCTCTTGGAAATCGTGCAAACGGCCTCTTTTATCGACCCCGCACGGACAACCAGACCCCCGCAAGCCGCCTCAGAAAATAGGAGGCTCGCCGGTTCGCCCGGAAAAATCCTGCAATTCTAGCACGGCTCAAGTCTTTCACCAGTTCTGCTCAAACATCGTTGTCCACGCACCATGTCGTCAGTTTCGACCTCCGTCCCTGCCACTGCACCTTCTTAGAATGGCGGCCTGTAGGAGGGTGTTCATGAACCTCTCCTTAAAGCTCAAATATTGTCAACCCGCATCTGATTCGCAACCGACTCCTCCATGTCGCCTTCCTCAACACAAACGCCAGACATGGCGCAAGCACCGACGATTCATTCCGTCTTTGCGCCGATCACCGAAGACATGGAGAGCGTCGACCGGGCCATTCACACCCACCTGGCCTCCGAAGTCGCGCTGATCAACACCATCGGCGGCTACATCGTTGCGGGCGGAGGCAAGCGACTGCGTCCCGCCTTGCTGCTGCTCGTCTCCCAAGCACTGGGGTTTCGCGGGCCGCAACAGCACATCATGGCCGCTGTGGTGGAACTGATCCATACCGCCACCCTCCTTCATGACGACGTGGTGGACGAGTCATCCATGCGACGCGGGCGCGAAACCTCCAACGCCCTCTTCGGCAACTCGGCCAGCGTGCTGGTCGGCGATTTTCTGTACTCACGGGCATTTCAGATGATGGTGTCCGTGGGGAGCATGCGCATCCTCGACATCCTGGCCGACGCCACCAATGTCATCGCCGAAGGCGAAGTGTTGCAATTGCTCAACATGCACGACCCGGAAGTCGATGAGCAACGGTATCTCCAAGTCATCCGCTTCAAAACCGCGAAACTTTTCGAGGCTGCAGCCCGAATCGGCGCCGTACTCGCCGATGCCGATGCGAACACGCAGGAAGAGATGGCCCTGGCGGGACGCAGCTTCGGCACCGCATTCCAGTTGATTGACGACCTGCTCGATTACAGCGGCAACTCCGCAGAACTGGGCAAGAACATTGGCGACGACCTGCGCGAAGGCAAACCCACCCTGCCGCTGATCATCGCCATGCGACAGGGCACTGCCGCGCAGCGCACTCTGATCGAAAATGCCATCCGCCAAGGCGACACCAGCGCACTCGACGACGTGATGGACATCGTGCACGCTTGCGGCGCCATGCAGGCCGTGCGCAAGGCCGCGCAGGGCGAGATCCGCGTTGCCGAGTGCGCGCTTTCCCCCCTGGCACCTAGCCCTGCCCGGCAGGCTCTGCTAGACTTATGCGCTTACTCTTTAGGACGCACGGTCTGATTTCTCGGACAACAGCACGGGCAACAATACCTGAGCGGCGAGATGATGCAAACCGCGCGTACCATTAAAGATCGGGGTGTAGCTTAGCCTGGTAGAGCGCTACGTTCGGGACGTAGAGGCCGGAGGTTCGAATCCTCTCACCCCGACCAGACATTTTTAGAAAAAGCCCAAGTGAATCAAGCACTTGGGCTTTTTTGCTTTTGATCGTCATGAATGACGATTCAGAGTAAGTCTCGGCCCTCGATGGCCCAAGAATGGCCCAGCAAGTCGATGTGGTTTTGACTGGCAACCCGTCCCGCGCGTAGCGCAAGCCAAGCTTACGACTTGACGCTGCTGGGAATTTCCCCATACTGTCATTCACGGGTGAACACACAGTGGACCTGCCAGACACCCTCGTAAAAACTGTGTGGGCTACGGTCACGGGCAGGTGCGGTTCGAGCGAACGAGAGATAGCCGAACCAAGAGAGCAACTCAACGCTCGGCGTGTACCCGCCGGGGTGTAGATGCAGGTGCGCAAGCGCAACCGACACCTGTCATCAAGCCCAAGTGAAACAAGCCCCGTGAGGTGCGGCGAATCAACTTCAAGTCCCAGTACTTGATGCGCCTCCACCAACAGCATCGGCTCTCGCAAGCGCGCTTGCTTGTGAGACCCCTATGCCGAGATCATTTCCGGTCGCCCGTACTGGCGACTCATCACGCCCCGCAAGGTCAAAAAGCGCAACCAAGCCGGTCGCGCAAGCTGTGGCAGAGGGATTCGCCCCCGTCTGCATCGCTCCGTCGTTGCCGCCCGTGGCCCCGCCTGCCGATCTGCCACGGATTCTGTTCATCGAGCAACTTGCCTCCCTCATCGGCAAGACAGAAACGACCATCAGGACGTGTGCTACCAACGCCAAGTACGCGCACCTGATCCCCCGGCCATTCAAGCTTCCGAATAGCCGCCGTCTGTGCTGGTACGAGCGCGATGTTCTTCAGTGGATCGAGTCCACCCGCCCCGCCGAGCCACCACCGCCGCGCCGCCCCCGTGGCCGCCCAACGAAAGCCGAGCAGCTGTCGCGGGCTCGATGGGCGCAAAACAACACAGCGCAGCCGTCAGCCAAGGGAGGTGAGCAATGAGCCCCCTTGACGACTCCCCTATCGACGACGACGCGGCCCTCCGTACCGAGTATGCCGCTGCGTTGATCGCACGCGGCGTCTCCAGGGAAGATGCTCAGGCGCTTGCGGCTAGAACGCAGTACTTGCCGCAAGCGGCTCGGGCGGCAAAGCCCTCGCCGCGAGCAGACGCCCTTCTGTTATCAGATACGCCACCAAAGGCGCTCAGCGTCCGTGACGCCAAGCTGCTTGAAGCAGGGGTCGCCATCGCGCAAGACCCACCAGATTGGAATGAGTTGATCTTCCATCACTCCATCCTTTGTCAGACCGGCCTGCCGCGTCGGAAAGTGAAGGAGCGGGAGTTCCAGCGTCGTGTCGGTTCGGCATGGCTGCACGTGCAGGCAGGCATCCTCAGCATTGCCGGCGTCCCGGTTCCCCAGCCCATCCCGTACGGCGCTACCCCGCGCCTTGCTTTGGCATGTATCGCCACGTTAGCCCTGCGAAGCAGTTCGCCGGCCATCGAAATTGGTCGTACGCCCGCTGACTTCATGCGCTTGATTGGCCTCGCTGACACGCAAGGGGGTCGATACAAGACCCTGCGCTGCCAGCTCAACGCCATGGCTGCCTGTCGGCTTCAGATGGGCTTCGCCGACCATACCTTCAACAGCATGGCCGTGAAGCAGTACGAAGCTTGGCTGCCGCGTTCTGCCGGTGAACTCAACAAGTGGCCCAATGTTCTTGTTCTCACCGACGACTTCTACAAAGAGTTGCGCGCACACGGCGTTCCACTGGATCGTCGTGCGCTTCACGCTTTGACCGGGTCCGCCCTGTGCATCGACATCTACACATGGCTGGCCTACCGGCTTCACCTCATCAAGGGGCCACCCGTGACCGTCCCGTGGGCGGCGCTGCGCCTGCAATTCGGGCAAGAGTACTGCGGCGTTCGTGCCGAGGACGATTTCCGCACGAGCTTCTTGCTTGCCCTACCCAAAGTGCTGGCGGAATACCCGCAAGCGAAAGTCACCCGATACCCAGGCGGGCTGGAGCTGCACGCCTCGCCTCCGCCCGTGCAACCACGAGTCTTTGCGGTGAGTCCGCCCCGCCGTCCGCGATGCGAGAGGAGCGGTGCATGAGCAAGCTCATACAAAGCCTAAAAGCCAAGATGCTTCAAAGCACCAACCTTCTACAGCAGCTTGCGTCCGACCGCTCGCGCAATGCCGGTCGCTCTCCCGACACGGAGCACGACTACCTGCGACTTGGGCAATCGCTGCTCTCCCGTGCCAAGGTGGCGCAGGACGGGTTGATCGGCGTGGTGTCCGACACCCGACGCCCATCCACGTTCCAGAAGCGCATGTCCGCCCTGCGGTTCACCCTGCAGCAAAGGCAGTTGGAACTGTTGGGCAGCATCATCGAGCCCGTTTCCGATGACCAGGCACAAAGACACATCGCTGCGTTCGACGAACAAATCGCGTGCGTGCAGGCCCTGCTCGAACTTCGGCGAAGAGGCCTGGGCGGTCTGCGAGCCCTACGCAACAGCAAACGGCGAGCCCTCAGTGGGCTTCCCCCTGACTGGCGTGTCCAACTCTGCAATCGCGGCCGTGCGGGACGGTACGGTGCTGCCTTGCTGGTCGCAGCGCTGACGGGATGCCGCCCCAGCGAACTGGAGAGAGGCGTCAAGGTTTGGCAAACGCAGGATGCAGCGACGCAGGAGATCGAGATCCACTTTGAGGTCGCTGGTGCGAAGGTCAAACGGGAACAAGGGCAGCCGCATCGCCGCCTGACGTACGCGGCGGGAGACACGCATCCGCTGTTGTCGATGATCAAGGCGCTGTTGCCCGGCACGGCCGAGACCCGTGTCGTCGTTCAGGTCGCGAGCGCCATGAACTTCTCTGCAGAGGTACAGCGCTTAGCTGGCTGCTTGTGGCCTTCGCACCCGCACACCGTGACGGCGTATTGCCTCAGGCATCAATGGGGGGCGGATGCCAAGCGGAACGGCGACGCAGACGCGGTCAGCCGGGGGCTGGGCCACCTATCCCGAAAGACTCAGAGGGTCTACGGCACCGCATCACAAGGCAAACCGGCACATCGGCTGAAGCCACTGCGGCTTGAGGCAGAGAGGCCGGTCAAGGGCACAACGCCGGAAGTGGCACCGACCGATCCCGACGAACCGGAGTCCGCAAGTTGATCCGGCAGGGCCAATTGGGGTAAACATCGAGTTATTGGGGCAATGAAGATCAAACATACCCCAATTTGCAGTAGTATTACCCCATTCTTCCTTGTCCGGATGCTGCTGCATGCAATCACTCTCGCCAGACTACCTCGCCAAGCTGCGCTTCGACGCGCAGCAGCTGGCGACCCTGCGCGCCCTGGGTGAGTACAGGGGCAAGCAGCAGCTCTTCGTGGCGCAGTCGCCGGAGGTCTTGAGCGATCTGCGGCAAGTGGCAGTGGTCGAGTCCACCGAGTCGTCGAACCGCCTGGAAGGCGTGGTCGTCGCCGCGCACCGGCTCAAGTCACTGGTGCTCAAGAATGCCACGCCGCAAAGCCGTTCCGAGCAAGAGGTGGCAGGCTACCGCGATGCCCTCGGTCTGATCCATGAGAGCGGCGAGCAGATGCCGTTTTCCGAAGGCACGGTCCTGCAGCTGCACAACATGCTGTACCGCTACATGCCTCAACCCGGCGGGCACTGGAAGGCCACCAACAACGACATCGTCGAGCGCCACCCCGATGGCAGCTCACGCATCCGCTTTCGACCGGTCGCCGCGCACCTCACCCCCATCGCGATGGCGGACCTGATCGCGCGCTACCGCTTGGCCTTGGATCAGCACTTGGCAGACCCCTTGGTGCTGGTGCCGCTGGCCATCCTCGACTTCCTGTGCATCCACCCCTTCCCGGATGGCAACGGCCGCATGGCACGTCTGCTAACCCTGCAGCTGCTCTATCACTTCGACTATGCGGTGGGCCGCTTCATCAGCCTGGAGCGCATCTTCGAAGAGTCGAAGGAGAGCTACTACGAAACGCTGGAGGCCAGCTCCCAGGGCTGGCACGAGGCCGCACACGACATCGCCCCGTGGCTCGATTACTTCTGGGGCGCTCTACTGCGTGCCTACAGGGAATTTGAAGAGCGCGTGGGCACCATCGAGCGCGGCCGGGGCGCCAAGGGCGACCGCGTTCGCGCTGAAATTCTCAAACGCCAACTGCCGTTCTCGATCTCGGAGATTGAGGAGGCCTGCCCCGGCATCAGCCGCGACATGGTGCGCGTGATCCTTCGCGCCATGAAGGCCGAGGGGGTGATTGCCCCAACAGGAAAGGGACGCGGCGCGAAATGGTCGCAAGTCAAGGCGGAGGGGAATACCTGATGCAACAGACGCTGACGCCTTATCAAAGCCTGTACTACGCCTGGCTGTTGACCCGACGCGCGGCGGGCGACTCTGTCGAGTCGCTCGCCTCTACCTTGGTGGACTCGCAGGTTGACCTCAACCCCCATCAGGTTGAGGCGGCCTTGTTCGCCTGTGCAAATCCACTATCGCGCGGCGTCATCCTGGCTGATGAAGTGGGTCTCGGCAAAACCATCGAGGCAGGGCTGGTGATCTCCCAGCGCTGGGCTGAGCGCCGCCGTCGCATCCTGATCATCGTGCCCGCCAACCTGCGCAAGCAATGGCACCAGGAATTGCAAGACAAGTTCAACTTGCAGGGTGTTCTGCTGGAGGCCAAGAGCTACAACACCCTTCGCAAGCAAGACCGCCGCAACCCGTTCCAAGGCGCAACGGGCCCCGTCATCTGCTCGTACCAGTTCGCCAAGGCCAAGGCCGATGACATCAAGGCCGTCGAGTGGGATCTGGTGGTTCTGGACGAAGCCCACCGCCTGCGCAATGTCTACAAGACCAGCAACGTCATCGCCAAGACGCTGAAAGAGGCGCTGGCGCACGTCCACTCGAAGGTGCTGCTGACCGCCACGCCGCTGCAGAACTCGCTGCTGGAGCTGTACGGCCTTGTCAGCATGATCGATGACCGCGTGTTCGGTGACATCGACAGCTTCCGCTCGCAGTTCACCGCGCAGCCCCGTGAGCAGGCTTTTGCAGCGCTGCGCTCCAGGCTTGCGACCGTGTGCAAGCGAACGCTGCGCAGGCAAGTCCAGCAGTACGTGCCATACACGGCACGGCGTGCCATGGTGGAGGAGTTCACCCCCTCGACCGAAGAGCGCGAACTCTCAAACTTGGTGGCCGACTACCTTCGCCGCCCAAACCTCAAAGCCCTGCCCGAGGGCCAGAGGCAGCTGATCTCACTCGTGCTGTGGAAGCTGCTGGCCTCGTCCACGCACGCAATCGCAGGCGCGCTGGAGACAATGGCCAAGCGCCTCGAAGGCGAACTCGAAGCATCCCCAGATGTCCCTGATCTGGCGGAGGTACTCGACGACGACTACGAGTCACTCGACGAAACCGCAGACGAGTGGGATGGCAGCGCTGAGACCACAGACGCATCGCCAGCGGCCCAGCGCGACGCTGTTGCACAGGAGATTGCCGAGCTACGGCACTTCAAGACCCTGGCAACCAACATCCGCGAGAACGCCAAGGGCACCGCGCTGCTGACCGCCCTAGACAAGGCATTCGCCGAGCTTGAGCGGTTGGGAGCCGCCAAGAAGGCCATCATCTTCACCGAGTCCAAGCGCACTCAGGAGTACCTGCTCTCGCTCCTAGAGAAGACGCCCTACGGTGAAGGCATCGTGCTCTTCAACGGCACGAACAGCGACGCCCGCGCCCAAGCTGTCTACGCGGACTGGATCAAGCGCCACCAGGGCACCGACAAGATCACCGGCTCGCGCACGGCCGACACACGCGCGGCCCTGGTGGAGCACTTCAAAGTGCGCGGCACAGTGATGATTGCCACCGAGGCAGGCGCTGAAGGCATCAACCTCCAGTTCTGCTCGCTGGTGATCAACTTTGACCTGCCATGGAACCCGCAACGGATCGAGCAGCGTATCGGTCGCTGCCATCGTTACGGACAGAAGTTTGACGTTGTAGTGGTCAACTTCGTTGACCGCAGCAATGAAGCCGACGCCCGCGTCTACGAGCTGCTGGACCAAAAGTTCCAACTCTTCGAAGGCGTGTTTGGTGCCAGCGACGAAGTTCTGGGCGCCATCGGGTCGGGCGTCGATTTCGAACGCCGCATTGCGGAGATCTACCAAAACTGTCGCGATCCTGAGGAGATCAAGACCAGCTTCGAGCAGCTGCAGCGCGACCTGTCCGGCGAGATCAACGAAGCCATGGTCAAAACGCGGCAGATCCTGCTTGAGAACTTCGATGAAGAGGTTCAGGACAAGCTGCGTGTACGAGCGGAAGCTAGTAGCGCGGCGCGAAGCAAGTACGAGCGCATGCTGCTGGACTTGACGCGAGCAGAGCTCACGGGACACGCAACATTCGATGAAGAAGGATTCGTCCTACAGCGACTCCCAAGCTCCGCACTTGCTGGTGTCGAGCTGGGACGGTACGAATTGCCCCGGAGATCAGGCGAATCGCATCTGTATCGGATCGGGCACCCACTCGCCGAGTGGGTAACAGCCCAGGCCAAGTCCCGAAAACTGCCGATGGCCAAACTGGTGTTTGACTACGGCGCCTATGGCACGCAAATCAGCACCTTGAAAAACTATCGCGGCAAGTCTGGTTGGCTGTCCGTGAGCCTGGTCTCTGTGGAAGCGCTGGGCAACTTGGAAGAGCGGCTTGTCGTGGCCGCCGTCACCGTAGACGGTTCGCCGCTGGCCGAAGACGACCCCTCGAAACTCCTGCGCCTACCCGTGAAGCTGGAAGGGCCGTGCGATGGCAATGAGCCGGCGTCCGAACTCGCCGAGGACTTTCTGGGCCGCAGGCTGGGCATCTTGCGTGAGATCAACCAGCGCAATCTGGGCTACTTCGAGCAAGAGGTCCAGAAGCTGGACGCCTGGGCCGACGACCTCAAGCTGGGCATCGAGCAGGAGATCAAGGAGATTGATCGGCAGATCAAAGAAGTCCGGCGTACGGCAGCCAGTGCGCCGACGCTGGACGAGAAGTTGTCGTGGCAAAAAAAACAACGGGAGCTTGAGAGTACGCGTACGAAACTGCGGCGCGAACTCTTCAGCAAGCAAGATGAAATCGAGGCCCAGCGCAACGACATCATCAGTCAGTTAGAAGGCCAGCTCAAACAACAAGTCAAAGAGCAGCCTCTTTTCTGTATTCAATGGGAGCTAATCTAATGTCAAAAAGGGAGATCGCCAGAGGTTCAGTCTGGCGCCAGTGGGATCTGCACGTGCACACACCGGCGTCCTTCCACTGGACAGGCAAGAAGTTCGACGGAGACATGTCCTCTCCTGAGAACCGCACGCTGATCGATGAAATGATCGAAGCGATGAATGCCGCTGAGCCGGCCGTCTTCGCGATCATGGACTACTGGACGTTTGACGGATGGTTCGCGCTCAAGAGCCGACTAGCTGAACCTGGCGCACCTGTGCTGAAGAAGACCGTCTTTCCGGGTATCGAACTGCGACTCTCCGCCCCGACAACCAAGCGTCTCAATGCACACGTCATCTTCGCGGAGACGATCCCCGACCACCATCTGCGCGAGTTCTTGTCTGACCTGAAGCTTGAACGCACGGACAGGGCCGTGTCCAAAGAGTCCCTGATCGACTTGGCAAGAGGCACGGCTGAAGACATGCTCTTGAAGAAGGGGCACAAAAAGGCGGCTGTAGACGGAGACGACAAAGAAGCCTTGATGGCTGGGTACAAGCTGGCAGAGGTGAAGGCTGACAGCTACAAAGCCGCCATCAAGAAGGTTCCCGACGGACAAGCCATCGGATTCATGCCATTCGATACGAGTGATGGCCTGACAGAGGTGAAATGGGAGGACCACTATGCCTACTTCCTCGGTCTCCTTGAGTCGTCTCCCATCTTCGAGTCACGCAATGCCGAGCTCAGAACTGCATTCCTCTGCGAGGAAACGCC